>DATMES010000031.1 GCA_035556555.1 Frankiaceae bacterium | reverse complement strand
ACGGAGCCCTCCGATCCTCACGGCCTTAGACATCCGCGAAGATCACGGGCTCCGTTGCTGCGTTCAACCCCGACACCCGCTGCGCGCCAACACGCCACACCCGTCAACACCACGCCACGATGGAAAAGGCTCCGGGTTGCGGCCCGTGCGGCGAAAAAGCGCAGAACGCACCCCGAACGGCTACGGCGGCCGCCGCACCCACATCGCGAACGGCCGCCGGATCGCCGCCGCGAACTCGACGACCTGGTCGTGGTCCTTCACGTTCCCGCGGTAGCGCTCGACCGCGCGGTAGTACAGCCAGTCGCGGAGCACCCAGCTCAGCGCGAGCAGTCCCATCGCCGCCTCGGTCATCAGGGTCGCCTCTCGTCGCTGCTTCTCCCACGGTTATGGCACAGCCCGTGGGTGAGGTGACGGGTGGCATACGGCGTGAATGCGCCAAGGCGTTCCGGGAGCCAGCGCCATTCGCGTGATATGCGAGCGCGGTCGCGCCAGGCCCGCTGCTAGCATCGGCGCCATGCGACCGACCGTTCGGCTTCTCGCCGGGCCGCGCTGACCAGGACCCACGTCAGCGCGGCGACCCCTCCCTGCGAGGGGTTTTTCTTTGCCCGGACGAGCCAGGAGACATAGACAGATGACCGAGGACGCGTACGACGTACACGCCGTCGAGGCGAAGTGGCAGGAGCGCTGGGAGAAGGAGCCTCCGCACACGGCCGCCGGCACCGACGACCCGCGCCCCACCAAGTACGTGCTCGACATGTTCCCGTACCCCTCCGGCGACCTGCACATGGGCCATGCCGAGGCGTACGCCATGGGCGACGTCATCGCGCGCTACTGGATGCTCAAGGGCTTCAACGTCCTGCACCCGATCGGCTGGGACTCGTTCGGGCTGCCCGCGGAGAACGCCGCCATCAAGCGCGGCCTGGATCCGGTCGAGTGGACGTACGCCAACATCGAGGTCCAGGCGGAGTCGTTCAAGCGGTACGCCGGGTCGTTCGACTGGACGCGGCGGCTGCAGACATCCGACCCCGAGTACTACAAGTGGACGCAGTGGATCTTCCTGCGGCTGTGGGAGCGGGGCCTGGCGTACCGCAAGTCCTCGCCGGTCAACTGGTGCCCCAACGACCAGACAGTCCTGGCCAACGAGCAGGTCATCCAGGGTCGCTGCGAACGCTGCGACGGGCTCGTCACCAAGCGGAACCTGACGCAGTGGTACTTCCGCATCACGGCGTACGCCGACCGGCTGCTGGACGACATGGCGCAGCTCGAAGGCCGCTGGCCAGACCGCGTGCTGACGATGCAGCGCAACTGGATCGGTCGCTCGACCGGCGCGGAGGTGGTCTTCGAGATCGAGGGCCACGGCCCCGTCACGGTGTTCACGACGCGCCCTGACACGCTGTACGGCGCGACGTTCTTCGTCGTCGCGGCCGACTCCGACCTGGCCGCCGAGCTGGCCGGTGACAACGCGGAGTTCGCGGCGTACGTCGAGGAGGTCAAGCGCTCCTCCGAGATCGAGCGCATGTCCACCGACCGCCCGAAGACCGGCGTGTTCCTGGGGCGCTACGCGATCAACCCCGTCAACGGCGAGCGCCTGCCCGTGTGGGCTGCCGACTACGTCCTGGCCGACTACGGCACCGGCGCGATCATGGCCGTGCCCGCGCACGACCAGCGCGACCTGGACTTCGCCAAGGCCAAGGACCTGCCCGTACGCGTCGTGGTGCGGATGGACGACGCGCCCGACCCCGGGGAGACCGGCATCGCGACGCCTGGCGACGGCGTCCTGGTCAACAGCGGCCCGTACGACGGCCTGCGCAAGACCGAGGCGATCGAGCGCATCACCGCCGACCTGGAGGCCAAGGGCCTGGGCAAGGCGGCGATCAACTACCGGCTGCGCGACTGGCTGGTGTCGCGGCAGCGCTACTGGGGACCGCCGTTCCCGATCGTGCACTGCCCGGCTTGCGGCGAGGTCGCGGTGCCCGACGACCAGCTGCCGGTGACGCTGCCGCCGTCGACCGAGGTCGACCTGCGCCCCAAGGGCACCTCGCCGCTGGCGACGGCCGAGTCATGGGTCAACGTCCCGTGCCCGGCCTGCGGCGGCCCGGCGAAGCGCGACACCGACACGCTGGACACGTTCGTCGACTCGTCGTGGTACTTCCTGCGCTACTGCTCGCCCGACTACGAGGACGGGCCGTTCGACCGCGCGGAGGTCGACCGCTGGATGCCCGTCGACCAGTACGTCGGCGGGGTCACCCACGCGATCCTGCACCTGCTGTACGCGCGCTTCGTCACCAAGGCGCTGTACGACATGGACATGGTCTCCTTCACCGAGCCGTTCTCGGCGCTGATGAACCAGGGCATGGTCGTCATGAACGGCTCCGCCATGAGCAAGTCCCGCGGCAACCTCGTCTCCCTGCAGTCCGAGCTGGCGGCGCACGGTGTGGACGCGGTGCGTACGACGATGGTGTTCGCGGGCCCGCCCGAGGACGACATCGACTGGGCCGACGTGTCGCCGACCGGCTCCGGCAAGTGGCTGGCGCGCGTCTGGCGGCTGGCCGGCGAGGTCGGCTCCTCGCCGTCGTCGAAGGATGACGACGACGAGCTGCGGCGTACGACGCACCAGACCATCGGCGCCGTGACGCAGCTCGTCGAGTCGTTCCGCTTCAACGTCGTCGTGGCCAAGCTGATGGAGCTGTCCAACGCCGTCCGCCGCACCGTCGACGCCGGCCGCGGCGGTTCCGAAGCCGCCCGCGAGGCGATGGACGCGCTGGCGATCATGCTGTCGCTGTTCGCGCCGTATACCGCAGAGGAGTCCTGGGAACGCCTGGGGCGCAAGGGTTCCGTGCAGAAGCAGGCGTGGCCGTCGTACGACCCGGCGCTGGCTGCCGAGGACACCGTGACGTGCGTCGTGCAGGTCAACGGCAAGGTCCGCGACCGCCTCGACGTGTCGCCTGACGTGACCGAGTCCGATCTGCGCGAACGCGCGCTGGCCCTGCCCGGTGTCGTCCGCGCGGTCGGGGACTCCGCGATCCGTACCGTCGTCGTCCGCCCGCCGAAGCTCGTCAACGTCGTCGTCTGATGACCGTCGCGGTCGTCACCGACTCGACGGCGTACCTGCCCGAGGGGCTGGCCGCCGAGCGCGGCATCACCGTCGTGCCGCTGCAGGTGACGATGGGGGACCGTACGGCGCTCGAAGGCGTGGACCTGACGCCCGCGGAGTTCGCGCGGTGGATCACCGGCGCGGGACGGCGCGCGACGACGTCGCAGCCCACGCCGGCGGCGTTCGAGGCGGCGTACGACGCGTGCGGTGCCTCCGAGGTCGTGGCCGTGCACCTCTCCGCGAAGCTCTCGGGGACCGCGAGCGCCGCGGCCGCCGCGGCGGGCGACCGTACGCTCCGCGTCGTCGACTCCGGGCAGACCGGGATGGGCCTCGGCTTCGCCGCGCTCGCGGCCGCCGACTCCGCGGCCAAGGGCGGCTCGATCGACGAGGTCGCGGCCGCCGCGGAGCAGGCGGCGGCGCGGACGCGGACGCTGTTCTACGTCGACACGCTGGAGTACCTCCGCCGCGGCGGCCGCATCGGCGCCGCCGCCGCGCTCGTGGGCACCGCGCTGTCCGTCAAGCCGTTGCTCCACATCGCCGACGGGGCCATCGCGCCGCTGGAGAAGGTGCGCACGGCGTCCAAGGCCATCGCGCGCCTCGAGGAGCTCGCCGTCGCCGAGGGCGGCGGCGGCCGCGTCTCGGTCGCGGTCCACCACCTCGCGTCGGCCGACCGCGCGGCCGCCCTCGCCGACCGGCTCCGTGCCCGCCTCGACCTGGACGCCTTCTACGTCACCGAGGTCGGCGCCGTCGTCGGCGCGCACACAGGCCCCGGCATGCTCGCCGTCGTCGTGCACAGGCACTGATGACGTACGTCCTCGCCGCTGTCGTCGGCTACCTGCTCGGCGCCGTGTCGCCGGCGACGCTCGTCGCGCGGCACTTCGGCGCGGACCTGCGCGGGTCCGGCTCCGGCAACCCCGGCGCCACCAACGTCGGGCGCGTCCTCGGCCGCAAGGCCGGCATCGCCGTCGGCCTGCTCGACGTGGCGAAGGGGTACGTGCCCGCGCTCGCGTTCGCGCTGCTGGCGTCGCACGAGGCGGGGCTCGTCGCGGGTTTCGCGGCGATGCTGGGACACGTGTCGTCGCCGTACCTGCGCGGCCACGGCGGCAAGGGCGTCGCGACCGCGGCCGGCGCGATCCTCGGCTCGCACCCTGCGTGGGCGCCGTACGTCCTCGTCGTCTGGGTGCTCGTCGTCGTCGTCACGAAGTGGGTCGCGCTCGGCTCGGTGACGTCGGCGCTGGTGCTCGTCGTCGTGGCGCTCGTCTACCGCGACAGTGGCGCGGACGTCGCGTGGGCGGCGGCGATCGCGTTCGTCGTGCTGCTGCGCCACCAGGTGAACTTCGTGCGGTGGTGGACGAACAAACGGTCGTCCACAGATTTGGTCTGACCTCGTTTTCGGCCCTCCGATGTGCTTAGCCTCGGATGGGTGCTGTTCCGAACGCGCCCCGCCGCCGAGCCGAGCCCGGCCGTTCGCGCGCGCCTCGCGGCACTCTTCGGGACACCGCTTCCGCCAGTCCCGCCGGTCCCGCCCGACCCGCCCCCAGCCGAGCCGGCACCCGCCGAGGTGCCTGCCCTGCGGGTCGACCCGGGCCCGCGCGGCGCCCTCGCGCTCGCGTGTGTGGCCGTGGTCGCCGTCGCCGTCACCGGCTTCGTCGTCTGGCGCGGGCGTCCCCAGGCGGTCGACGTACCGCCGCCGCGCGTCGTCGTCTCCACACCCGTTCCCTCGGCCGCGCTGCTCGTGGTGGACGTCGCGGGCGACGTACGCAAGCCGGGTCTCGTACGCCTCCCTCCCGGCTCCCGCGTCGCCGACGCGCTGACCGCCGCGGGCGGGCTGAAGCGCGGCGTCACCACCGAGGGGCTCAACCTCGCCCGCAAGCTCGTCGACGGCGAGCAGGTCATCGTCGGCGCGCGTGCCGCCGCCGCCGCACCCGGCGCGCCACCCGCCCAGGGCGCGCTGCTCGACCTCAACACCGCCACCGCCGACCAGCTCGACGAGCTGCCCGGCATCGGCCCGGTGCTCGCCGACCGCATCGTGGAGTGGCGTACGGCGCACGGGCCGTTCGCCAGTGTCGAGCAGCTCCGCGAGGTGAGCGGGATCGGCGCGCGCAAGTACGAGTCCATCCAGGCGCTGGTGACCGTGTGAACGCCGACCTCCGCCTCGTGCTCCCCGCCCTCGCGGCGTGGCTCGCCGCCGCCGTCGCCACCCACCACCCTCGCGCCGCGGTCGGCCTCGTCGCCGTGCTCGGCGGCGTCCTCCTCGGCTGCGTACGTCCCGCGCGCAGGCACGTGATCCCCGTCGCGGCCGCCTTGCTCGCCTGCGCGCTGGCCGGGGTCGTCGCCACGACCGCCCGCGCCGCCACCCGCGACGGACCGCTCACCGCACTCGCCGCCGACCGCGCCGTCGTCACGCTCGACCTCACCGTCACCGGCGACCCGCGCCCGCTCACCGGCCGCGTCGTCGGCGCGCAGCGCATCGCCGACACGACGTTCGTCGAGGTCCGCGCCGAACGCCTCGTCCGCGGCACCACCGCCCTGCGTCTGCGCCGCGCGCTCGTGGTCTTCGCGCGCGGCCCGGGCTGGGCCGACCGTCTCCCCGGCGAACGCCTCCGTGTCACCGGGAGGCTCCGCTCCTCGGTGTCGGGGCCGTCGTTCGAGCCGTTCGCGGAGCCCGTACGCCTCGCCCGCGCGCCGCTCGCCAGCCGCGTCGCCGGCCACCTGCGCGCGGGCCTGCGCGACGCGTCGAGCGTGCTGCCGGCCGACGCGCGCGGCCTGCTGCCAGGCCTCGTCGTCGGCGACACGACCCGCCTCGACCCTGCCGTACGCGAGGACTTCCGTCGCACCGGCCTGACCCACCTCGTCGCGGTCTCCGGAGCGAACGTCGCCATCCTGCTCGCCGCCGTCCTCCTCGTCGCGCGGCGCTGCGGCGTCGGGCCGCGCACGGCGGCGGTCCTGGGCGGGCTCGGGCTGGCGTTCTTCGTGCTGCTCGCGCGGCCGTCCCCGTCGGTGCTGCGCGCGGCGACGATGGGCGCGTTCGGCCTCGTCGGCACCGTCACCGGCCGCGAACGTCTCGCCCTCCGCTTCCTCGCGGGCGCCGTGCTGTTCCTCGTCCTGCTCGACCCCGCGCTCGCGACGTCGCTCGGCTTCGCGCTGTCCACCTGCGCGACCGCCGGCCTCCTCGTCCTCGCGCCGCCCTGGCGCACCCGCCTCGAACGCCGCCTCCCAGGCTGGCTCGCCGACGCCGTCGCCACCCCGCTCGCGGCGCAGGCGGCGTGCGCGCCGCTGCTCGCGGCGGCGTTCGGCAAGGTCAGCCTCGTCGCCGTCCCCGCCAACGTCGCCGCCGCGCCCGCCGTCGCCCCCGCCACGCTCGCCGGCTTCACCGCCGCCGCCGTCGCGCCGGTCTCTCGCCCCCTCGCGCGCGGCGTCGCGTGGCTCGCCGGCGTGCCCGTGGGGTGGCTGGTCCGCGTCGCGCGGTACGGCGCCACCCTCCCCGCCGCGACGCTCGGCGTCCCCACCGGCCTGTTCGGCGCGTTCGTCACGGTCGCGCTGCTGCTCACGGTCGCCGCGCTCCTTGCCCGGCGCGCAGGTCGCCTCGCCGTCGGCACCGCGACCGCCGCCGCCGTCGTGGCGCTGACCGTCACGACGTACGTCGCCCCCTCCTGGCCCCCACCACGCTGGCGGCTCGTCGCCTGCGACGTCGGGCAGGGCGACGCGCTCGTCGTCCGTACGTCCGCCGGTGCCGTCGTCGTCGACGCCGGCCCCGACCCGCTCGCGGCCGACCGCTGCCTGCGCGACCTCCGCGTGCGGCGCCTCGCGGCGATAGTCCTCACGCACTTCCACGCCGACCACGTCGAGGGGCTGCCCGGCGTCCTGCGCGGCCGCAGACCCGCCGAGATCGTCGTGAGCCCGCTCGGCGAGCCGCCGGAGGAGCGCGTACGCGTGCTCGGCTGGGCTGCCGAGCGCGGCGTGCCGGTCCGCGTCGCGGGCTTGGGCGAACGGTGGGCCGTCGGCGACGCGGCGTTCGAGGTACTCGGGCCCGAGCGGGCGTTCCGCGGCACCGACTCCGACCCCAACAACAGCTCGCTCGTCCTCCGCGCCACGCTCCCGGGCCTCACCGCGCTGCTCACCGGCGACGTCGAGGAGCCGGCCCAGCTCGCGCTGCTCGCCCGCGGCGCCGTCGGCAGGGCGGACGTCCTCAAGGTGCCGCACCACGGCTCCGCGCGGCAGACCGCCGAGTTCCTCGACGCGACCGGTGCCGCGGCGGCGCTCGTCAGCGCGGGCCGCGACAACCCGTACGGCCACCCCGCGGCCAGCACGCTGGACGCGCTGGGGGAGAGGGGGATGCGCACGTTCCGCACCGACCGCGACGGCGACGTCGCCGTGACCGCCGCGACCGGAGGCGTCCGCGTCACGGGCCGTCGCGGCCCTGGCACAGCGCCGCCGACCAGCCCCGACGGCACCGCGCGCGCCGTCGCGATCGCCTGGCGGCGCGAGGAAGCGCCCGCGCTCTGGTGCCGCGTGCGCGCCCGCGCGCCTCCTCCCGTGCGATCCTTGCTCCGTGCCCGCCAGGACCGCGCTCGCGCCGGTGACGCTCGTGCACGGCGACGAGGAGCTCCTCGTCAGCCGCGCCGTCGCCGCCGTGCTGGCGGCTGCCCGCGAGCAGGACCCCAACGCCGACGTCCGCGACGTGCCCGGCGCGGCGGCCGACCCGACGACGCTCATGGACCTGCAGACGCCGTCGCTGTTCGGCGAGCTGCGGGTGCTGGTGCTGCGCGGCACGCAGGACTGCACAGACGAGGTACGCGACGCGCTGCTGCCGCTCGTGACCACGCCGGTCGACGGCACCTGCCTCGTGCTCGTCCATGGCGGCGGCCCGAAGGGCAAGAAGCTGCTCGACGCCGTCAAGGCGGCGGGCGTCGTCGTCGTGGCGTGCGCCAAGGTCGACAAGCTGGGCGACCGGCTGGCGTTCGTCCAGGGCGAGTTGGACCGCGCGGGCGCCGAGGTGACCGCGGGTGCCTGCCGGGCGATCGTCGACGCCGTGGGCGGCGACCTGCGCGAGCTGTCCGGCGCGTGCAGCCAGCTCGCCGTCGACACCGCGGGCACCGTGGACGAACGCGCCGTCGCGCGCTTCTTCCGCGGCCGCGCCGACGCGAGCGGCTTCGCCGTGGCCGACCGCGCCATCGAGGGCGACGTCCCCGGGGCGCTGGTCGAGCTGCGGCACGCGTTCGGCGCGGGGGTGGACCCGGTGCTCGTGGTGGCCGCGCTCGCGCGGCAGCTGCGTACGGTCGCCAAGGTCGCCTCCGCGGGCCGCGGGCGGGGCGACGCGATCGCCCGCGACCTGAAGCTCGCGCCGTGGATGGTCGACAAGGCCCGCCGGCAGATGCGCGGCTGGACGCCCGACTCGCTCGCCGCAGCTCACTCCGCCGTCGCGGTCGCCGACGGCGAGGTCAAGGGCGGCGGCACCGACCCGCACTTCGCGGTCGAACGCGCCGTTCTCGCGATCGCCGGGTCGCCCGGAGGAGGCGCCCGATGACCACCGACGAGAAGGTCGACGGGTACGCCGCGGTCGACGACCCCGACCTGGAGCCCGACCCCGACCCCGACGACCAGGGCAGCATCGGCGACCGGCTGCGGAAGATGCTCGCCTCCGGGGGCGAGAAGGAGCCGCTCTACCCGCGCGTCCTGCGCCTCGAGCACGTCCACCCGAACGGCTGGCAGCGGGCGCTGCTCGTCGAGGGCATGGCCGTCGCCGGGGGCCTCGTCGCGCTCGCCGACCGCGCGACCGCCTGGGCGCCGCTGATCCTGCCCATCGGGGCGGCGGCGGTCGTGAAGTTCCACGACGTGCTCGCCGGCGTGCTGCCGCGCCGCGAGCCGAGCGCCGAGACCCGGCAGAACGACAGCGGCGGCGCCACCCACGAAGGGTGACGCCGCCGGAAGCGGTCGGGCGGAGCGCCTAGATCGACGCCGCGCGCTTGGCCATGGCCGACTTGCGGTTGGCCGCCTGGTTGGCGTGGATGACGCCCTTGCTCGCGGCCTTGTCGAGCGCGCGCGACGCCTCGGTGAGCGCGGTCAGCGCGGTGTCGCGGTCGCCCGCGGCGGCCGCCTCGCGGAACCGGCGCACCGACGTCTTGAGCGACGACTTGACCGCCTTGTTGCGCAGCCGCGCCTTCTCGTTCGTCTTGATGCGCTTGATCTGCGACTTGATGTTCGCCACGCGTAAGCCCTTTGCCCGGAGGTATGGAGTACGGGCACGCCGAAGCGGCGCGCCAACCGCCAGAGACTACCAGCGAGCCCCCGGCACGGCCAACCTCACCCCAGCAGCCGCGCCAGCCACTCGCGGCACGCGCGCCCCGAGGCGTCCTGGTGCGCACGCAACGTCGGCAGTCCCTGGGGAGCGGGCTGCAGCGCGTTCAGCGTGAAGAACCCCGCCACCGCCGCGAGCACCGCGAGGACGCCGTCGCACGGCGCGTCCGGGTACGCCGCCGCCATCAGCTCCTCCGGCGCCGGCCCGCCCTGCAACGACACGCTCGGCGCGAACAGCACGCCGTCCACCCACCCGGCCCCCGCGCAGGCCCACGGCCAGTCCACGATCCAGGCCGAGCCACCGCGGACGAGCACGTTGTCGGCCCGGACGTCCGCGTGCACGAGGGTGTCGCCCGACGCCGCCGCGGCCCACCCCGCCTCGAGCGAGGCCAGGCGGTCGAGGTTGGCGAGCGTCCACGCGTCCAGGCCCTCGACGGGCGAGGCGGCGAGAGTGCGCCACGACCCGAAGTCGTCCTCGAACAGCTCCGCGATCGGCCGCGCCTCCGCCGGCACAGGCGTCCCCGCGGCCTGCACCGACACCAGCGCGCGCAGCACCGCGGACAGCTCGGACCGCACCCACGGCAACGACGGCGTCCCCGCGTCCACGCACTCGAAGACCAGCGCGACCCACTCGCCGTCGTCGTACGTCCCCAGCAGCCGCGGCAGCGCGGGGTGCGCCGGCAGCCAGCCGTTGACGACGGCCTCCTCGCGGTACGCGCCCGGCGAGAGCGGGTTCTGCGCCGCCGAGACCGCCTTGACGAACGCCGTCCCGCCGCCGTCGAGCGTCAGCCGCGCCGCCGCGCCCGGCGAGAAGCCGCCCGCGCAGGTCTCGGCGCCGACGACCGCACCGCCCGCCACGGACGCGATGCCCGCGCGGACGGGCGCGGGGATGTCGCCCCACGGCAGCCGTACGCCCTGACCCAGCATCAGCCCATCATTGACGCCCGCGCACGCACCCGCGAGCCTGTCCGGCGTGACGGAGATCAAGATCGAGAACGAGCACGTCTTCCGCGACGTCGACACCTCGGGCGTCGCGCCGCACCTCATCGCGTACCTCGAAGCCGTCGCCGCGCTGCCCGAGGTCCGCGCGGTGCACGAGATCACCGCCGCGATGCTCGACGCGCAGCCCGGCGAACGTGTCCTCGAGGTCGGCTGCGGTCTCGGCGCCGACGCCCGCGAGCTGGCCGAGCGTGTGCTGCCCGCCGGCGAGGTCGTCGCGATCGACCTCAGCAAGGCGATGGTCGAGGCCGCGCGCGAGCGCCACGACGAGCGCCTGCCGGTGACGTACGACGTCGCCGACGTGACCGCGCTGCCGTACGACGACGCGTCGTTCGACGTCGTCCGCATCGAACGCGTCCTCCAGCACGTCCCCGACGCCGCGCTCGCCTGCCGCGAGATCGCGCGCGTGCTGAAGCCCGGCGGGCGGGTGCTGGCGTACGACACCGACTGGGGCTCGTTCTCGGTCAGCATCGCGGACACGGCGCTCGCCGAGCGCTGCCTCGCGCACATCGCCGGCCGCTTCATCAACCGCCGCGCCGGTCTCGACCAGCGCGCGTACCTCGCGCGGGCCGGCCTCGACGCGGCCACGGTGACGCCGCACGCGTTCGTCTACACGTCTCTCGCGCAGGCCGCGGTGCCGGTGCCCATGCTCAACGACCAGCTGCCGCCGGAGGCAGACTTCGTGCCACTGGCCGACAGGGACGCGTGGTTCGCGGCGGTGGAGGCCGCCGACGCCGACGGCACGCTCGTCGTCGCCTGGAACGGCTACTCGGTGCTGGCGCGTAAGCCGAGCTAGAAAACCATGGGACGATCCGTCCCGTGCCCAGCACCGACCCCGCGCTGATCCGCAACTTCTGCATCATCGCCCACATCGACCACGGCAAGTCGACGCTGGCCGACCGCATGCTGGAGATGACCGGCGTCATCGAGCAGCGCAACATGCGCGCGCAGTACCTGGACCGCATGGACATCGAGCGCGAGCGCGGCATCACGATCAAGGCGCAGAACGTCCGCCTGCCGTGGACGCTCGACGGCACGACGTACGTCATGGACCTCATCGACACCCCGGGCCACGTCGACTTCACCTACGAGGTCTCGCGGTCGCTCGCCGCCTGCGAGGGCGCGATCCTGCTCGTGGACGCCGCCCAGGGCATCGAGGCGCAGACCCTCGCCAACCTCTACCTGGCGATCGAGAACGACCTCACGATCATCCCCGTCCTCAACAAGATCGACCTGCCCGCGGCACAGCCCGACAAGTACGCCGCCGAGATCGCGCACATCATCGGCTGCGAGGCCGACTCAGTCCTCCGCGTCAGCGCCAAGACCGGCGAGGGCGTCCGCGAGCTGCTCGACGAGATCGTCCGGCAGGTGCCCGCGCCGACCGGTAACCCCGACGGCCCGCTGCGGGCGATGATCTTCGACTCGGTGTACGACATCTACCGCGGCGTCATCACGTACGTCCGCGTCGTCGACGGCACGCTCACCACCCGCGAACGCTGCTTCATGATGTCGACCGGCGCCTCCCACGAGACGCTGGAGGTCGGCGTCATCTCGCCCGAGCCGACGCCCACCGCGTCGCTCGGCGTCGGCGAGGTCGGCTACGTCATCCCCGGCGTCAAGAACGTCCGCCAGGCCCGCGTCGGCGACACCATCACCGCGGCGAGCAGGCAGGCGCACGTCCCGCTGCACGGCTACCGCGACCCGAAGCCGATGGTCTTCTCGGGGCTGTATCCGCTGGACGGCAGCGAGTACCCGGCGCTGCGCGAGGCGCTCGACAAGCTGCAGCTCAACGACGCCGCGCTCGTCTACGAGCCCGAGACGTCGGCCGCGCTCGGCTTCGGCTTCCGCTGCGGCTTCCTCGGCCTGCTGCACCTCGAGATCGTGCGTGAGCGGCTGGAGCGCGAGTTCGACCTCAGCCTCATCTCCACCGCGCCGAACGTCGTGTACCGCGTCGTCATGGAGAACGGCGACGAGCTCACGGTCACGAACCCGTCCGAGATGCCGACCGGCAAGGTGGCCGAGATCTACGAGCCCGTCGTGCGCGCGATGGTGCTGGCGCCCAGCGACTTCGTCGGCACGATCATGGAGCTCTGCCAGGCCCGCCGCGGGACGTTGCTGGGCATGGAGTACCTGTCGGAGAGCCGCGTCGAGCTGCGCTACACGCTTCCGCTCGGCGAGATCATCTTCGACTTCTTCGACGCGCTGAAGAGCCGTACCCGCGGCTACGCCAGCCTCGACTACGAGCCCGCCGGCGAGCAGGCGTCCGACCTCGTCAAGGTCGACATCCTGCTGCAGGGCGAGGCGGTGGACGCGTTCTCCGCGATCGTGCACAAGGACAAGGCGTACGCGTACGGCGTCTCGATGACGCAGAAGCTGCGCGAGCTGATCCCGCGGCAGCAGTTCGAGGTGCCGATCCAGGCGGCCATCGGGTCTCGGGTCATCGCCCGCGAGAACATCCGCGCGATCCGCAAGGACGTCCTCGCCAAGTGCTACGGCGGTGACATCACCCGCAAGCGCAAGCTGCTGGAGAAGCAGAAGGAGGGCAAGAAGCGCATGAAGACCATCGGGCGGGTGGAGGTCCCGCAGGAGGCGTTCATCGCGGCCCTCACGACGACCCAGGGCGGCTAGGGCGGGTCTGGCGGCTCTGGCGAGCGAGTCGCTGCCCTCTCGTTCTCTGGAGTCCACACGCCGGTCTCACGCGTGATGATCTTCAAGGAACGGGGGCACGTGCGGGCCGGCGTCAGCCGCAGCCTTCGACGACGGTCATGTACCAGCCGGGCTTGGTGGCCGGCGCGACCGAGACCCACGCCTCGCCGAGGCCGGTCTTGCCCTTCGGGTACGTGTGCGTGAACGTGCAGCCGTAGTAGCCGTCCTCGCCCCACGTGCAGGACTTCAGCCGCAGCGTCGGCGCGATCGGGCGCATGCCCTCGAGCTGCTCGCGCGCCTCGGGTGTCGTCACCTTCTTCATGGCCGCGAGGTCGCGGCGGTTGTACGCCGACGCGAGGTGGTTCATGGCCGCCTCGACCGTCCGGAACATCGCCCCCGGCGCCGCCTCCGGGCGCACCGTGGACGGGCGGACGGGCGCCTGCGCCTCAGGCCGCGCGGGCTTCGGCGCGGGCGGGTGCTCGTGCGTGCCGTCGGCGTGGTCGTGCGCCGCGCCGGTGACGGTCACGGAGCCGCCGCCGTTCGGGTTGCGCGAGTGGTGCGGTCGCGCGACGGGCGGCTCGACGTCCGCCACCCGCGCCGCCGCGACCGGCGTCGCCTGCTGGGTCACCGGCTGGGTGACGGGACCGGCGGGGACGGCGGCCGCTGCCGCAAGGGCCAGTACGGCGGTGGTGGCGCGGGTGGCGAACATCGGGTTCTCCCTCTCTCGACAGCACGACGACGCCTGGGCGGGACGTTCGGTTGCATCGCGTAGCCTCGGCATGTGCTGGTGCATCCGTGGGACGCGCCGCTCGACGACGTCGAGTGGCGGGACTGGCTGGGGCGCAACGACTTCGGCCAGGTCATCGCGGCCGGCCGCGACCGCGACGTGCCGGTCGTCGTCCCCACCCACTTCCGCTACGACGGCGCCACGACCGTCGAGCTGCACCTCGCCCGCCCCAACCCCGTCTGGGCCGCCATCGAGGAGAACGCCACCGTCCTCCTGACGGTGATCGGCGACTACGTCTACGTCCCCTCGACGTGGGGCGCGCCGCCCGGCACACCGCCGGAGCTCGGCATCGCGACGAGCTACTACGCCACCGTCCAGCTCACCTGTGCCGCGACCGTCGTGGACGATCCCGAGGAGCTCGCCGCGCTGCTGCGCAGGCAGCTCTGGCGGTTCCAGCCCGAGGGGGGCTTCGCGCCGGTCGACACAGCCGACGACCACTACGCGCGCCGCCTCCCGCAGATCCGCGGCCTGCGGCTCGACGTCACGGGCGTACGCGGGAAGTTCAAGTACGGCGGCAACAAGGAGCCCGATCACCGGCACGTCGTCGCGGACCGGCTGACCGAGCGCGGCGGGCCGATGGACGACGCCGCGCGCGAGCACCTGCTGCGCCGGCTGTGATCACGCTGCGGCCGGTCGAGCCGGACGACATCCCCGTGTTCTACGAGCACCAGGCGGACCCGGAGGCGCTCGCGCTGGCGGCGTTCCCGATGCGGGAGCGGGCGGCGTTCGAGGAGCACTGGACCCGCATCCTCGCCAACCCGGCAGGTCTGCTCCGCACGGTCCTCCTCGACGGCGAGGTCGCCGGCAACGTCGTCGCGTGGGACGGCGACGGCGGCCGCGAGGTCGGCTACTGGATCGGCCGCGCGTACTGGGGGAGAGGGGTCGCGTCGGCAGCGCTGGCAGCGTTCGTCGAGGTCGAGCGCGCCCGCCCGCTCCACGCCTGGGCCGCGACCCACAACGCGCCGTCGATGCGCGTGCTGGAGAAGTGCGGCTTCGTCCGCGTCCGCGACGACGGCGACGGCGTGGCGTTCGCGCTGGAGTCCTGATGCCGTCGTCACCGCCGCCCGGCGGCCCGGCGCCGAGCGACGGCGCGCTGCCCGGCGGCGCGCTGAATACGCTGGGGCGCAAGGGGTTCGGGGTGTACGTGCACGTGCCGTACTGCGCGCACCGCTGCGGCTACTGCGACTTCAACACCTACGTCGACGACACCGGGGCCGCCGCGTCGTACGCCGACGCCGCCATCGCCGAGATCCGCCTCGCCGCGCGGGTGCTGAAGGAGCCGGTGCCGGCGAGCACGGTGTTCTTCGGGGGCGGTACGCCGACGCTGCTGCCGCCCGCCGACCTCGTCCGCATCCTGCGCGCGGTCGACGACGAGATCGGGCTCGCCCCGGGCGCCGAGGTCACGACCGAGGCCAACCCGGAGAACGTGTCGCCCGCGTCGCTGGCGGCGCTGCGCGAAGGTGGCATCAACCGGGTCAGTCTCGGCATGCAGAGCGCGGTGCCCCACGTCCTCGCGACGCTCGAACGCCGCCACACCCAGGGCCGTCCCGAGCAGTGCGTCGCGGAGGCGCGAGCGGCGGGGTTCGAGCGGGTCAGCCTCGACCTGATCTACGGCACGCCGGGGGAGACCGACGACGACTGGCGCGCGTCGCTCGAGGCGGTGCTCGCGGCGGACCCGGGGCACGTCAGCGCGTACTCGCTCACCGTCGAGCCCGGCACCAGGCTGCACGCGAGCGGCGCGGTGGTGGACGGCGACGTGCAGGCCGACCGGTACGAGCTGGCCGACGACCTGCTGGGCAAGGCCGGCTACGGCTGGTACGAGATCAGCAACTGGGCGCGCACCGAGGCGGACCGGTGCCGGCACAACGAGCTCTACTGGCGCGACGGCGACTGGTGGGGCGTCGGGCCCGGCGCGCACAGCCACGTCGGCGGCGTCCGGTGGTGGAACGTCCGCCTCCCGCGCGACCACGCCGCGGCGGTCGCGGCAGGCAGGTCACCCGCTCAGGCGCGCGAGGTCCTCGACGACGAGACGCGGCGGATCGAACGCGTGCTGCTCGGCGTACGCCTCGCCGACGGCCACCCTGTCACCGACCTGGACGACCCCGCCCGGGCCACTCCGCTGGCCGAGGACGGCCTGCTGGACGACGCGGCGTTACGCGACGGGCGGCTCGTGCTGACCCGGCGCGGCAGGCTCCTCGCCGACGCCGTGGTCCTGCGGCTGGTCGGCTGACGCCCGCGCACAAGCCGTGATCTTGGCTGCGTTCGTGTCGCTATGGCAGCAGAAACGCAGCCAAGATCACGAAAAGCGGGCCCCGGGCGTCAGGCGTCCTGCGACGCGAGCTGGCGGCGTACGTCGTCCATGTCGATGTCGCGCACCGCCTGGATCACCAGCTCCAGCGCCTCGCCCGGCAGCGCGCCCGGCTGCGTGAACACCAGCACCCCGTCCCTGAACGCCATCAGCGTCGGGATGGAGCGGATGCCGGCCGCCCCCGACAGCTCCGGCTCCGCCTCGGTGTCGATGGTCGCGAACGTCACGTCCTCGTGCTGCTCGCTCGCCGCCTCGTACACCGGCGCGAACGTCCGGCACGGGCCGCACCACGACGCCCACCAGTCGACCAGCGTGATGCCAGGCCGGGTCACCGTCTCCTCGAACGTCTCGCGCGTCAGCTCCACGGTCGCCATGCCGGGAAGTGTTCCACGCGGGAAGCGCCGTACACTTGGCACTCGTACGCCCGGAGTGCCAGGCCCGGAGCCGAGGAGGTGGACGCAGTGCTGGACGACCGCAAGCTGGAGGTGCTGCGGGCCGTCGTCGAGGACTTCGTCCGGACCAACGAGCCCGTCGGCAGCAAGCACATCGTCGAGCGGCACAACCTCGGCGTCTCGCCGGCGACCGTCCGCAACGACATGGCGACGCTCGAGGACGAGGGGTACATCGCGCAGCCACACACCTCGGCAGGGCGCGTCCCGACGGACAAGGGGTACCGGCTGTTCGTCGACCGGCTGTCCCAGGTCAAGCCGCTGTCCACGGCGGAACGGCGCGCCATCGAGTCGTTCCTCGGCGGCGCCGTCGACCTCGACGACGTCGTCACGCGGTCGGTCAAGCTGCTCGCGCAGCTGACCCGCCAGGTCGCGGTGGTGCAGTACCCGTCGCTGTCGCGCTCGGCCGTACGCCACGTCGAGCTCGTGCACCTCACGCCGAGCCGCCTCCTGGTCGTCCTCATCACCGACACCGGCCGCGTCGAGCAGCGCGTGGTCGAGCTGCCGGTCTCGATCGCCGACGGGCAGCTCGACGAGCTGCGTACGGCGCTCAACCGCGGCCTCGCGGGCCGCCACCTCGACGAGGCCGCGTCCGCGCTGACGAGCCTCCCGAGCGGCACGCGGCCCGAACTGCGGCCGGTCATGACGACGTTGATGACGGTCATCCTCGAGACCTTGGTCGAGCGCGCGGAGGAGCGCGTCGCGCTGGCCGGCACCGCCAACCTCACGGCGCACTCGCTCGACTTCCCCGTCATCCGCCCTGTCCTCGAAGCACTGGAGGAGCAGGTCGTCCTCCTCAAGCTGCTCGGCGAGGCCAACGACCCGACCACCGTCCGCGTCCGCATCGGCGACGAGAACCCCGAGGGGCTGCGCTCGACGTCGGTCGTGTCCATCGGGTACGGCCCCGGCGAGGCATCCCTCGCCTCGCTCGGCGTCGTCGGCCCGACCCGGATGGACTACGCCGGCACCATGTCCGCCGTCCGTGCCGTCGCTCGTTACGTCGGCGACCTGTTGGGATCCTGAGTGGCTGACACGACCGACCTGTACGACGTCCTCGGCGTCGGGCGCGACGCGTCCGCCGACGAGATCAAGAAGGCGTACCGCCGCCTCGCCCGCGACCTGCACCCCGACGTCAACCCCGACCCGGAGACGCAGGAGCGCTTCAAGGAGGTCACGGCGGCGTACGAGATCCTCTCCGACCCCGAGAAGCGACAGCGCTACGACGCCGGGCCGGACGCGTTCGGCGGCGCCGGCTTCGGGTCGTTCGGGGACATCTTCGAGGCGTTCTTCGGCGCGGGGATGGGCGGCACGTCGCGGGGTCCGCGGACCCGCGTACGCCGCGGCGCCGACTCGCTCGTCAACCTCACGCTCGACCTGGCGGAGGCGGCGTTCGGGGCGACGAAGGAGATCTCGTTCGACTCCGCCGTCGTCTGCGAGCAGTGCACCGGCGCGGGCACGGCGCCGGGGACGTTCCCCGAGACGTGCGGCACCTGCCAGGGGCGCGGCGAGGTCAGCCAGGTGCAGCGGTCGTTCCTCGGGCAGGTCATGACGACGCGGCCCTGCCCGCGCTGCGGGGGCGTCGGCACCGTCATCACGCGCCCGTGCCCTGGCTGCGGCGGCGACGGGCGGGTCGAGCAGCGCCGTACGGTCACCGTCAAGATCCCGCCCGGCGTCGAGCACGGCATGCGCATCCGCCTGTCCGGCGAGGGCGAGGTCGGGCCGGGCGGCGGGCCGCAGGGCGACCTGTACGTCCAGGTCGTCGAACGCGAGCACGACGTCTTCGAACGCGACGGCGACGACCTGCACTGCAAGGTCTCGCTGCCGATGACGGCGGCGGCGCTCGGGACGTCGCTGACGCTGACGACGCTCGACGGCGAGGAGACCATCGACATCAAGCCGGGCACGCAGTCCGGCGAGGTCATCCGCCTCCGCGCGCGCGGCGTGCCGCACCTGCGCGGTGTCGGCCGCGGCGACCTGCACGTGCACGTCGAGGTCCGTACGCCCACCCATGTCGACGGCGAGCAGGAACGCCTCCTCCGCGACCTCGCCAAGCTGCGCGGCGAGGAGCACCCGGACGGGACGTCGGGGAGCGGCGGGCTGTTCGGGAAGCTGCGCGACGTCCTCGGCGGGCGATAACTCTTCCGGTATCATGGCGCCATGACCGAGGCCGCCAGGCTCCTCCGTTACGCCCGCAAGCGCGCGGGCCTCACCCAGCGCGCGCTGGCCGCGAAGGCGGGCGTGCCGCAGCCGTACGTCGCCCGCGTCGAGTCCAGCGCGACCGACCCGACCGTGTCGTCGCTGTCGCGGCTACTGCGCGCGTGCGAGACGACGCTGGAGGCGATGCCGGGGAGCGGCGAGGGCATCGACCGCACGCTCTTCACGCTCGACCGGACGCCCGCCGAGCGCATGGCCGGCGCGGGCGCGGCGGCCGCCTGGCTCGAGGTGCTCGACAACGCACGGACCGCCGGATGATCGACCCGCTGGCCGCGCTGCGCGTGCTCGTCGCGCACGATGTGCGGTTCGTGCTCATCGGCGGGCAGGCGGCGCGGGCGCTCGGCTCGTCGTCGCTCACCAACGACGTGGACGTCTGTTACGACCGTGCGCCCGGCAACCTCGACCGGCTCGCGGCGGCGCTCACCGAGATGCACGCGCGGCTGCGCGGCGTCGCCGAGGACGTGCCGTTCGTCCTCGACGCGCGGACGCTGCGCAACGGCGACTCGTTCACGTTCGAGACCGACCACGGTGCGCTCGACGTCCTCGCGACGCCCTCCGGCACGAGCGGCTACCCCGACCTCGTCGCGGGCGCCGAGCCGATGGACTTCGGCGGTCTCACGGTGCACGTCGTCGCACTCGACGACCTCATCCGCATGAAGCGCGCGGCGGCCCGGCCCAAGGACCGCATCGAGGTCGAGGTACTGATCGCGTTGCGCGACGACATCACGGAGCGCTCGTGACGGCGCCGCTGTTCCTCGCGGACGACGTCTCGGCCGGCGTCCTCACGCTGGCCGGCGACGAGGGCCGCCACGCCGCCACCGTGCGCCGCATCAGAGCAGGCGAACGCGTCGACGTCGGCGACGGCCGCGGCACCGTGGCCGAGTGCGTCGTCGCCTTCGTTGCCGGCGACACCGTCACGCTGACCGTCACCACCCACCGCTCCGAGCCGGCCCCGCAGCCGCGGCTCGTCGTCGTCCAGGCGCTCGCCAAAGGTGACCGCGGCGAGGATGCCATCGAGGCGATGACCGAGGTCGGGGTGGACGAGTTCGTGCCGTGGGCGGCGGGGCGCAGCGTCGTACGGTGGGAGGGCGCGAGGGGTGAGAAAGCGCTGGGGCGCTGGCGTTCCACGGCCCGCGAGGCGGCGAAGCAGTCCCGCCGCGCGTGGCTCCCCGAGGTCGCGCCGCTCGCGACCACGGCCGACGTCGCCGCGCGACTCACGACAGCGGCGCTCGCGGTCGTACTCCACGAGGACGCCACGACGCCGCTCGCCGCCGCCGTCGTCCCGGACACCGGCGACATCGTCGTCGTCGTCGGTCCCGAGGGCGGGATCAGCGAGGCGGAGCTCGATGCGTTGGCGGCGGCGCCGTACCGTCTCGGCCGCAGCGTGCTGCGTACCTCGACGGCCGGCGTCGCCGCGGCGGCGCTGCTCCTGAGCCGTACCGCCCGCTGGTCCTAGGACCAGGTCGGCCGGTCTGCCACGCCGGGGATCGCGCGCAGCCTCTGGCCGGTCCAGGCGTACGCCGCGGCGTCGTTCGTGCCGATGACGAGGTGCTCGCCTGCGTAGTCGAGAGACGTCACGCCGAGCACGTCGAGAGTCGTGAGCAGCACCCGGTTGAGCGCGTCCTGGTCGAAGCGGTACAGCCGCGTCTCCACGACCTCGTCGCGCGGGCTGCACGACGCCGCCACGAACAGCTGGTCCCTGCCGCCCGCGTCGGCCGGGCCCCAGGTCGGCGCGAGCCACTGGCAGCCCTCCGGCGCGGGCGCGGGGTTGTCCGCGAGCTCGCCGGCGATGTCGACCGTGTGCAGCGTCGAGACCCGGCCCTTGGTGACGGTGTACGCCACGAACCGCTCGCCCGCCACCGGCCCGCCGACCCGGCCGTCGACCCGCGTGGCCTTCCCGTCGACCACGACCTCCACCGGGTCGCTCGCGTGCTGGCATGGCCCGCGCAGGTACGACAGCTTGCCGTGGCGCAGCGTCGGGCTGCTGAGGAAGCGCTGCTCCGGGCCCGTGAGCGTCTTCGGCGTGCCGCCCGCGATCGGAACGCTCTTGACGACGGACGAGCACTCGTCGGTGTACTCGACGTACACCACGGTCTTGCCGTCGTCGGACAGCTCCGGGTCGGAGTTGCGCACGTCGACGTCGAAGCCCTCGACGAGCCACCTGACGACCTCGCCGGTCGCGGTCGAGATGACCGCGATGCCGCCGTCGCGCGCCGCGACCATCGCCTTCGGCCCGGCGTACTCCGGCGCCTCCCCGAAGACCACCGGGATCGCCGCCGCCGCCGCGACGCTGCCGTCCTTGTTGCTCGCCAGCGTGACGAGCACCGAGCCCGTACGCCGCGTCGTCGTGAACGACAGGTCGGCCGAGAAGCCGAACTCGCTCGTCGTCGCGCGCTCCTTCGCGAGCTCGACCGGTGCCGAGCCGCTGTCGTCGGCGCGCAGCGTCACGTCGATCGCCGGGTCCACGGCCTCGTACGGCCCGGTCACCCTGACCGTCGACCCCTCGACCGCGCCGCCCGCGGCGGGCGAGCTGATCGTCAGCGCGTCGGTCCTCGCCGCGATGACGACGAACGGCGCCGTCCCGCCCTCGCCGAAGCCCTTCACGGTGACGCGCGAGACGGCGAACGTGCCGTTGCGGACCTCGAAGTCGTTCTCGCCGTAGTTGCCCTCGAGCGCGTGGGTCGTGGCGTCGGGCAGTCCCAGGTACCGGCGCGCGAACGCCGTCGCCGACCCGCTCGCGGTCTCCAGCGCCGGGTACGTCGCGTGGTCGTCCTCCCACGCCTCGACCTCGTCCGTGGTCGTCAGCGGCCAGATGGCGTCGATCGGCAGGTTCGGGACCGGCGTCTTCGCCGGCGTCTGCGACGCGGGGGAGGGCGTCACGGTCTGCTCGGCGCTCGGCCCGCCGGTCGAGGCGGGCGGGGTGTCGATGCCCTGCTGCGAACGGTCGGCCGCGACGTACACGACGGCCCCCACGACCACCACCGCCGCACCTGCCAGCGCGGTGCCGCGCAGCCACCAGCTCTGCTTGCGCCGCGCCGCCACACCGGCCGTGATCGCGTCCCAGCCGGCGGGGGACGGCTCGACCGAGTCGCCCTCCATCTTGAGGATCGCGGCGATCTTCTCGTCGGTGTTCATGACTGCGACTCCAGGGAACGCGCCAGCGCGGCCTTGCCGCGGTGCAGGTGGGACTTCACGGCGCCTTGGCTCACGCCCATCGCGGTGGCGATCTCGAGCTCGCTGAGGTCGCCGTAGAAGCGCAGGACGAGGGCCTCTCGCTGCTTCGGCGGCAGGCCCCGCAACGCCTCGACGACGGCGTCGCGCTCGGCGCGGGTGATGGCGCCGTACTCGGCGCTCGGCATGTCGGGCATGGGCCGCGGCGCGTGCTTCTCGGCCACCTGACGGTGCCGCATCCGCGAACGGGAGAGGTTGACGACGGTCGTGCGCAGGTACGGCAGCGCCTTCTCCGGGTCCTTGATGCGCCGCCAGGCGCCGTGCATCCGGATGTACGCGTCCTGCACGACCTCCTCGCTCGTCCCGACGTCGTCGAGGAGCAGCGCGGCGAGGCGGACGAGCGACCGGTAGTGCGTGCGGTAGAGCTCGACCAGCGGGACCTCGCCCGTGGCCTCCTCCACCGCCTCCCCCCTCCGTGCCATGGCTGCGATCATGCCGTCTACGACGCCGTACCCGGCCCATTGGTTTACCGGTGCCCTACGATTCGCGGCGTCGTTGCCGTACAGGGGTGGGGAGTCGTCGTGCGTCTCGGGGTCGCGCTGGGCGGCGGGCTGCTGCTCGCCGTGCTCCTCGGCGCGCCCGCGTACGCCCAGTCGCCCTCGGACACGCCGTCGCCGACGTGCGAGCCGCCGCGGGTGCCGCCGCTCTGCGAGACGCCGTCGCCGACCCCCTCGCGTACGCCGTCGCCGACGCCGACGCCCACCCCGACCCCCACGCCGAGCCGTACGCCGTCGCCTACGCCGGTCCGTACGTTCGCCCCCCGGCCCACCACCGTCAGCCCGACGCCGACGCGGACGCCCACCCCCACGCCGACTCCGACGCCGTCCGAGACGCCGTCGGAGACGCCCACGACGGTGCCGCCCACGACGCCCCCGACCGTCGTAGAGAAGACCGCCGGCGGTACGAGCACCACGTCGATGGCGGTGATCGGCATCGTCCTCGTCGTGCTGCTCGGCATCGGCGGCGTCGTCGGCCTGTACCTGACGCGGGAGACCGCGGGCGTGTAGGAAGGCGTCATGCCCGACGACTGCCTGTTCTGCCGCCTCGTCGCGGGGGAGATCCCCGCCACGATCGTCCGCGAGACCGACGAGACGCTGGCGTTCCGCGACATCGCGCCGAAGGCGCCCGTGCACGTCCTCGTCATCCCCAAGGCGCACCACGCCGACATCGGCTCGCTCGCCGCCGCCGACCCCGTTCTCGCGCAACGGCTGCTCGCCGAGGCCGCCGCGGTCGCCGAGGCCGAGGGGATCGGCGACGCGTGGCGGCTCGGGTTCAACACCGGCGCCGCCGTCGGCCAGACCGTCTTCCATGTGCACGCGCACGTGCTCGGCGGCGGCCGTATCGAGGGCATGTGAGCGCCGCCGACGCCTGCCTGCGGCTCGTCCAGGAGCGCCAGGCCGAACGCCGCCTCCCCAGTGTCAGCGCCACCGTCTTCCGCGGCGCCGAGAACCTCTGGTACGGCGCCGCAGGTTCGGCCGTCGTCGAGGACTCCGTGCCGCCCACCGCGGACACGCAGTACCGGCTCGGGTCGATCACGAAGACGTTCACCGCGGTCCTCGTCATGCAGCTGCGCGACGCGGGAGCGCTCGACCTCGACGACCGCATCGGCGACCACCTGCCCGAGGCCGCGCACGGCACGCCGACGATCCGCCGTCTCCTCTCGCACCTGTCCGGGCTGCAACGCGAGCCGGTCGGCGAGGTGTGGGAGTCACTCGTCGCGCCGACCCGCGAGGAGCTGTTCGGCAACCTCGCGCAGGCCCAGCTCGTCCTCCCGCCGAACCGCCGCTGGCACTACTCCAACCTCGCGTACGCCGTCCTCGGCGAGCTCGTCGCGCGGCACACCGGCGGCACGTGGGAGGAGGCCGTCCAGGCGCGCCTTCTCGCGCCGCTCGGGCTGACGCGTACGACGCTCGACCCCGTGGCGCCGTACGCGCAGGGGTACTTCACCGACCCGTACGCCGACCGCGCAGCCCGCGAGCCCGTCCTCGAGATGCGCGGCACAGCGAGCGCCGCGCAGCTCTGGGCGTCGGCCGCTGACCTGGCTCGCTGGGGGGCCTTCCTGCTGGAGCCCGACCCGGACGTCCTCAGCCCCGACACGCTCATCGAGATGACCCACCTGCACGCCATGGCCGACCAGGACGGGTGGACACTCGCGTGGGGGCTCGGACTGATGCTGTTCCGGCGCGCGGACAAGGTCTTCGCCGGTCACACCGGCGGGATGCCCGGGCACCTTGCCGGTCTCGCGGTGTCGCGCAAGGACGGCGTCGGGGCGGCGTGCTTCGCCAACAACTCGTCGTCGTTCGAGTCCGGGGCCTTCGCGTGCGATCTCGTGACGACGTGGCTGGAGAAGGAGCCTTCGCCGGTCACGCCGTGGGCCCCCGGGCCGCCGGTGCCCGCGGCGTACGAGGGCATCCTCGGCACGTGGTGGACGGAGGGGTCGGAGTTCGTGTTCTCGTGGCGCGAGGGGAAGCTCCAGGCGCTGCCCGTCGGGGCGCCCGCGACCCTGGCGCCTGCGGTGTTCGAGCCAGACGGCGACGACACGTTCCGCGGCGTGTCAGGACGGGAGCAGGGCGAGCAGCTGCGCGTCGTCCGCGACGACGCGGGAAACGTCACGAAGATGTACTGGGCGACGTACCCGTTGACGAAACGACCACTCGTCTTCGGCGCTTCCTAAAGTACGATTCCCGCATATGGCCGAGACCGTGAAGACCAAGATCATCGTTCCTGGCGCGCACTCCATGGTCAGCCTGCTCGGCCAGCGCGACGAGCTGCTGCGCATCGTCGAACGCGCGTTCCGCGCCGACATCATGGTCCGCGGCAACGAGATCACCGTCACCGGCGACGAGGCCGAGGTGCCCGTCGCCGTACGCCTCTTCGAGGAGCTCATCGCGCTGCTCGACAAGGGCGACGAGCTGACCGGAGAGACCGTCGAACGTTCGCTGTCGATGCTGCGCCGCCACGACACCGAGCACCCCGCCGAGGTGCTGTCGCTCAACATCCTCTCGACCCGCGGCCGCACCATCCGCCCGAAGACGCTCAACCAGAAGCGCTACGTCGACGCCATCGACAAGCACACGATCGTCTTCTCGATCGGTCCCGCCGGCACGGGCAAGACGTACCTCGCGATGGCGAAGGCCGTCCAGGCGCTGCAGGCCAAGCAGGTCAACCGGATCATCCTCACGCGGCCCGCCGTCGAGGCGGGGGAGCGGCTCGGGTTCCTGCCCGGGACGCTCTACGAGAAGATCGACCCCTACCTGCGCCCGCTCTACGACGCCCTGCACGACATGGTCGACCCCGAGTCGATCCCGCGGCTGATGGCGGCGGGCACCATCGAGGTCGCGCCGCTCGCCTACATGCGCGGCCGTGCGCAGCCCGTGACGACGCCGGTGCTGACGCCCGACGGCTTCCGGACCATCGGGTCGCTGCGCGTCGGTGACCTCGTCGTCGGCTCCGACGGCAGGCCGACGCCGGTCCTCGGCGTCTACCCCCAGGGCGTCAAGGACGTCTACCGCGTGACGACGCAGGACGGCGCGGCGACGCTCGCGTGCGGCGAGCACCTGTGGTCCGTACGGACGCGGAGTGACCAGCGGCACGGCAAGCCGGGCCGCGTCGTCACGACCGCGGACATGCTGCGGAGCGGCCTGCGCCGCGCGCACTACAGGACGTACGAGCTGCCGGTCGTCGCGCCGGTCGAGATGGTGCCGCGAGACGTACCCCTCGACCCGTACGCGCTGGGCCTGATGCTCGGCGACGGCTGCCTCACGACGAGCATCACGCCTGCCCGTGAGATGGCAGCGGCCGTCACCGCGCGCGGCAGCGTCGTGACCGCCAACCCCGTGACCGAGGCGTTGCGTGACCTCGGCCTTGCCGGCACGACGTCCGCGACGAAGTTCGTCCCGGGCGACTACCTGGTCAACTCCGCCGACGTACGCCTCGCCGTCCTGCAGGGCCTCCTTGACAGCGACGGCGGCCCCGTACGCCAGCGCGGCCGGACGTGCCGCGTGCAGTACACGACCTGCTCGCCGCGTCTTCGCGACGACGTGGTGTTCCTCGTGCGCTCGCTGGGCGGCGTCGCCTACGTCCGCACGCGGCCCGCCGCGGGACGCCGCCCCGGCCTGGCGCGGGGCCGCGCGGTGCACCACCGCCACGACTCGTACGCTCTCGACATCCGGCTGCCCGCGGGCGTCGCGCCGTTCCGGCTTGCCCGCAAGAAGCAGGCGTACGACGAAAGCGGCGGCGGGCGGCCGAGGCGCTTCGTCGAGAGCATCGAGCCCGCAGGGCAGGCCGAGTGCGTCTGCATCGCCGTCGGCGCGGAGGACTCGCTCTACGTCACCGAGGACTTCCTCGTCACGCACAACACCCTGAACGACGCGTTCATCATCCTCGACGAGGCGCAGAACACTTCGCCCGAGCAGATGAAGATGTTCCTCACGCGGCTCGGCTTCGGCTCGAAGATCGTCGTCACCGGCGACGTCACGCAGGTCGACCTGCCGAGCGGCACGCAGAGCGGATTGAAGGTCGTGCGTGACATCCTCGACGGCATCGAGGACGTGTACTTCTCGCAGCTGGCCAGCGCGGACGTCGTACGCCACAAGCTCGTGTCGGAGATCGTGGACGCGTACGCGAGGTTCGACGCCGAGAACACCGCCTCGCGTTCGGCCACCCCGGCCCGCGGCCAGCGCCGGCCCCGGCAGTGAGCGTCTTCGTCGCGAACGAGAGCGGCACCCCCGTCGACGAGGAGGGGCTGATCGCGCTGGCGCGCTACGTCCTCGGCGAGATGGGCGTCTCGCCGATGGCCGAGCTGTCGATCCTGCTCGTCGACGTCGACGCGATGGAGCAGATGCACATCCGCTGGATGAACGAGCCCGGCCCGACCGACGTCCTCGCGTTCCCCATGGACGAGCTCGAGGGCACGCGGATGGCGACGCACCCCGGCGACGAGGACCCGCCCGAGCCGGCGCTGCTCGGCGACGTCGTGCTCTGTCCCACCGTCGCCGCGAAGCAGGCGGAGACCGCCGGCCACGCCATGAACGACGAGCTGCACCTGCTCTGCACCCACGGCATCCTGCACCTCCTCGGCTACGACCACGCCGAGGCCGAGGAGGAGCAGGCGATGTTCCGCGAGCAGGCGCGGCTCCTCGCCGCGTGGCGCGCGCGGGCTGGCGGCTGACGCCGATGCCCGAGGACGCGCCGCTGCTGGTGCTGGCGTTCCTGCTCGTCGTGATCGCGGGGGCACTGGCGATGGTCGAGACGGCGATCACGCGGACGTCGCGCGTCCGCGCCGACGCCCTCGCGCGCGACGGCCGGCGCGGCTCGGACCGGCTCTCGCTCATCGCGTCCGACGCGCCGCGCTACCTCAACCTCGTTCTCCTGCTGCGCCTCGTCGCCGAGCTGACCGCCGTCGTCATCGTGGCGGCGCGCATCATCGCCGCGCGCGGGTCGGCCGACGGGCTCGCCATCGCCGTCTCCGCCGCGCTCATGGTCGTGGTGTCGTACGTCCTCGTCGGCGTCGCCCCGCGCACGATCGGCCTGCAGCACTCCGACACCGTCGCGCTGCGTTCGGCCGGGGCGGTCGTGTGGCTGACGCGGCTGTTCGGGCCGCTGCCGAAGCTGCTCATCCTCGTCGGCAACGCCGTCACGCCGGGTCGCGGACTGCCGAGCGGGCCGTTCGCGAACGAAGCCGAGCTGCGCGACCTCGTCGACCTCGCCGAAGCCGGCCAGGTCATCGAGGAGGGCGAGCGGGACATGATCCACTCGGTCTTCGAGCTCGGCGACACGCTCGTCCGCGAGGTCATGGTGCCGCGGCCGGACATCGTGTTCATCGAGCGCGGCAAGACCGTTCGTCAGACTCTCAACCTCGCGCTCCGGTCCGGCTTCTCGCGGCTGCCGGTCATCGGCGAGTCCGCTGACGACATCGTCGGGGTGGCGTACCTCAAGGACCTCGTGCGGCGCTCGCAGGAGGGCAAGGACGAGGTGAAGGTCGACGAGTTCGTGCGGACGCCGGCGTTCGTGCCCGACTCCAAGCCGGTCGACGAGCTGCTGCGCGAGATGCAGAAGGACCAGACGCACATGGCCGTCGTCATCGACGAGTACGGCGGCACCGCCGGCATCTGCACGATCGAGGACATCCTCGAGGAGATCGTCGGCGAGATCACCGACGAGTACGACAAGGAGCAGCCGCCCGTCGAGCAGGTCTCCGACTCGACCATCCGCGTGTCGGCCCGGCTGCCGATCGACGAGATCAACGAGATGTACGACGTCGAGCTGCCCTGCGAGGACGTCGAGACGGTGGGCGGTCTGCTGGCCTCGGAGCTCGGGCGGGTGCCTATCCCGGGCGCGACGGTGACGTTGGAGGGCCTGACCTTCGTGGCCGAGTCCGCGAAGGGCCGCCGCCACCGCATCGGCACCGTCCTCATCACCCGCAACTGACGCCGACCCCTTCCCTGCGGCGTTTCCTGCACGCGAACGGCCACGGTGCACGTTCCGTGAACGAAACGCCGCCCGAGGCGGGGCGCGGGGGCGGAGGCCGACGCGAGGTCGGGCCGCGGTCGGGTCAGGCGTGATGGGTGAGGGCACGCGTCACCGTGGCGGCGACCAGACCCGGTGCGGCGGCGATGTCGCTCGCCGTCACGCGGACCACGTGCAGGCCGAGCGCGGTGAGCACGACGTCGCGTACGGCATCGGCGTCACGTTGCCGCGGAGCAGCATGGTTGGCGCCGTCGATCTCGACCACCACCCGCCCGTAGCGCACGTCCACCCGCCGCACTCGTTGCCCGGGCACCTCGATGACGGCTTGGCGTTCGCCGGCAGGGAGGCCGAAGGCGCGTTCGACCTCCACGAGGTACTCGATCTCCGCCGGGCTCTCACAGCCCGCCGCGACGAAGTCGCACGTGTCGAGCAGCTCACAGCGTCGCGCCACCCGAAGGCCACACGCGGCGCCCCTGACCTCCGCGGGCGCTGTCAGTCCCGCGGCGACCGCGGCGCAGACCACCGCGCGACGGTCAACGACGCGGGCGAGTCGCCCGGTCGCCCAGACGACAGCCGGCGCGGGATGCTGGAGCACCAGGCCGGCGCGCCTGATGGTGCGTACGAACCACTCGTCGGCGAGCCGACGCACGGTCAGTCCGGGCGTACCCCGCGTGTGGCGCGCGCGTGGCACTCCCACCTCAGGTGTCGCAGGCCGCGGGTACGCCGTGCCGAACGCCAGTGCGGTCTCGCCGATCAGGACCGCACCGCGTCCGGCGAATGCCACGGCTCCGCGGCACGCGAGCGCGAACTCACCTTCCGCGACCGGGGGGACCGCGTACGTTCGGTGGTAGAGCCGGATCAGCCGGCCATCTCTGCGCATGCGCATCACGGCGTTGTGGTCGAGCCCCGCGGCGTCCAGCTCGCCGGCGGTGACGACTCGCGCGCGGGAGGCAGCCAGGTCGTCCAGCGGATCGCGCATCCCACCAGCGTGCCGCGCCGCGCACCGTTTCGGCAGGGGCGGCAGCCCATCTGTGGACAAACGATCCGCCTGCGTCGGCCATCCTGTGGACCGCCCGGCATCCCGGTGCGGCGTTTCGTCCACGGAACGTGCCGCGTGGCCGCTGGCGTCGATGAAACGCCGCACGGAGGGGCGGTAGGTTCGGTGGGTGGATCCTGAGGATCAGAAGTTGGTCACTCTGGCGCGGGCGGCGCTGGGCCGGGCGCTCGTACGCACCATGCCCGCGGCCGGCGCGGCCGTGCGGGACGACATGGGGCGGACGTACGCCGCCGCCTCCGTCGAGGTCGACGGCGCGAGCGTGACCGCGCTCCAGCTGGCCGTGGCGTCCGCGATCAGCAGCGGCGCGCGCGCGTTCGAGGCGGCCGCGGTGGTCAGCGACGACCTCGACCTGGACAAGGAGGGCGTCACGGCGCTCAACGCGTTCGGGCCTGTGGTGCTGTTCCGGGCGACGGCGGACGGCAGCGTCGTCGATGAGTGACGGCTTCCGTTCGGGCTTCGCCTGCTTCGTCGGGCGGCCGAACGCCGGCAAGTCCACCCTCACGAACGCCCTCGTCGGCCAGAAGGTCGCCATCGCGAGCAGCAAGCCGCAGACGACCCGCCACGCCATCCGCGGGGTCGTCAACACGGACCAAGCGCAGCTCGTCCTCGTCGACACCCCCGGTCTGCACAAGCCGAAGACGCTGCTCGGCCAGCGGCTGAACGACATCGTCCGTACGACGTGGGCGGAGGTCGACGTCGTGGCGTTCTGCATCCCCGCGGACAAGCCGGTCGGCACCGGCGACAGGTTCATCGCGAACGAGCTGAGCGAGCTGAACACGCCTGTCATCGCCGTCGTGACAAAGGGCGACCTGGTCTCCGACAAGCAGCGGATGGGGGAGCAGCTGCTCGCCGTCGCGGGCCTCGGCGACTGGGCCGAGGTCGTCCCCTGCTCGGCGGTCACGCAGTGGCAGGTGGACCTGCTCCAGGACCTGCTGATCCAACGGCTTCCCGAGGGTCCGATGCTCTACCCCGAGGGCGAGCTGACCGACGAGCCCGAGCTGCACATGGCCGGCGAGCTGATCCGCGAGGCCGCGCTGGAGGGCGTACGCGACGAGCTGCCGCACTCCCTCGCCGTCGTCGTCGAGGAGATGGTCAAGCGCGAGAACAGCGACCTCGTCGACGTGCACGCGACGCTGTTCGTCGAACGCGACAGCCAGAAGGCGATCGTCATCGGCAGCGGCGGCGAACGTCTCCGCGACGTCGGCACCCGCGCCCGCAAGCAGATCGAGGCGCTGCTCGGCAGCCGCGTCTACCTCGACCTGCGCGTCAAGGTCGCCAAGGACTGGCAGCGCGACCCGAAGCAGCTACGGCGCCTGGGCTTCTAGCCGATCGCAGCCGATCTCCCACATCTCCCACCGGTGCTCGCACGCGAAGCCGAGCCGGTGGTTGACGCGGAGCATGTGCTCGTTGGAGGCGGCGTTCCACGTCTGTACGCACGCCGCCTCGGGCCGCTCGTCGAGCACCCGCAGCAGGTTGACCGACTTGAGCCAGAGACCGAGGCCGTGCCCCCGGTGCGCGCGCGTGACGCCGGTGTCCTCGTTCTCGACGACGTCGGGCCACTCGGGTCGCAGGATCAGCTGGTTGTAGCCGCCGAGCTCGCCGGTCTCCGTCTGCCGCGCCACCACGGTCCACACGTCGTGCCCGCGCGCCCGGACGCCCGCCTCCCACACCCGCAGCCTGTCGGCGGTGAACGACCAGTCCTCCATCGTCAGCGCGTCGCGCGGCGCGTCGTTCATGCAGTTGTTGAGGTCGACGTACGCGTCCACGAGGTCGTCGGGCGCGGGGCCGTCGAACGTCACGAGCTCGTACCCCTCGGGCCGCGCCGCCGCGAGGCGGGCGACGTCGTCACGCGAGAGCGTCGCGAGGCGGACGACGTTGGTCTCCTCCAGCGAGCCGAATGTCGCGCCGCGCTCCTTCAGCCAGCCACTCAGTGCCGAGTCGGCCGGCGTCTCGACCGTCAGCAAAGGCCGCCCCACCGACGCCGCGACGGCCGCCGCCCGCGCGCCCAGCGCCGCGACCACCGACGGGTCGAACGACGCCAGGTCGAAGTGCAGCCACCCGCGGTCGCGGTTGTCCGGCGCGTCCCACCACATGACGTCCGCGGCGCCGACGACCTCGTCGCCGTCGTACGCGAGGAACACGTGCTTGACCTCGTTCGCCGGCATGACGCGCAGCTCCAGGAGCAGGTGCTCGACGGGCGGCGGGTGGCCGCGCGGCGCCCACTCCATGGCGCCCGCGAGGGCGACCCGCGCGTACGCCGCCACGGTCGCGTCGTCCGCGGACAGCACGTCGAACGGCTCCACGCGGATCACGCAGGCACCCCCACGAGCTCCCACGACTCGAGCTCGTGCTCGGGTACGAAGCCGAGCCTGCGGTTGACGCGGAGCATGTGCCCGTTGGAGGCGGCGTTCCAGGTCTCGACGCAGACCGCGTCCGGCAGGCCGTCGAGGACGCGCAGGAGGTTGACCGCCTTGATCCAGAGGCCGATGCCGTGACCGCGGTGCGCGCGGCTCACGCCGGTGTCGGCGTTCTCGACGACCTCCGGCCAGTCCGTACGGATCACGAGCTGGTTGAAGCCCGCCAGCTCACCGGTCGCCGTCTCGCGCGCGATGACCGTCCAGAGCAGGTGCCCGCGCCTCGCGACGCCGTCCTCCCACAGCCGGACGCGCTCCGGCGAGAACACCGCGTCCTCCGTCGTGAGGTCGTCGCGCGGCGCGTCGTTCATGGAGTGCGTCAGCTCGGTGTACGCCACGAGCAGGTCGTCGGGGATCGGCCCGTCCACCACGATTGCCTCGTACCCGTCAGGGGTCGCCGCGGCCAGCGCCGCGACGTCGGCACGCGACACCGACGCGAGGCGCAGGACGTTGTGCTGGTCGACCGAGCCAGGGCGCCCGCCGCGGTCGCGCAGCCAGGCGCTCAGCGCCGAGCCGACCTCGACCTCGAGCGTCAGGATCGTGCGGCCGAACCCCGCGGCGTACGCCGCCGCCGCGCCGAGCAGCGCCTCGGCGAGCTCCGGCGTGACGTTCGCCGGCGGGATGTCGTGGTGGACCCACGCGCGGTCGCGGTTGTCCGGCGCCTCCGCCCACGACATCTCGATCGCGCCGACCATGGCGTCGCCGTCGTACGCGACCCAGAGGTGGTTGCGCATGTTGCCCGAATAGTTGCGGGCGCGGTTGAGGACGTACGCCTTCGATACCGGCAGGCCGATGGGGGTGACGGCGCCGCGCGCAGAGGCGAGGAGGCCGGCGTACGCCGCGCACGTCGCCTCGTCGGCGGTCACCGGGTCGAGCCGCTCGATGCGCACGCGTCGTTGTACCGCCGCGCCGTACGGCCGCGCCATCCATTTCCGGAGGATGATGGGCGGGTGACGCTGTACCGCGACCAGGCCGTCGTCCTGCGTACGCAGAAGCTCGGCGAGGCCGACCGCATCGTCACCATGCTCTCCCGCCGTCATGGCAAGGTCCGCGCGGTCGCGAAGGGCGTACGCCGCACGAAGAGCAGGTGGGGCGGGCGGCTGGAGCCGTTCGTGCACGTGGACGTGCAGAACTACCAGGGCCGCGAGCTCGACGTCGTGACGCAGGCCGAGATCGTGGACCCGTTCGACGCGATGATGGGCGACTACGAGCGCTACACGTCGGGCACCGCGATGCTCGAAGCCACGGACCGGCTGACGGAGGAGCGCGAGCCGTCGCTGCGCATGTACCTGCTGCTCGTCGGCGCGCTGCGCTCGCTCGATGCGGGGGAGCACCCGTCGTCGCTGGTGCTCGACGCGTTCCTCCTGCGGGCGCTGTCGATCTCGGGGTACGAGCCGTCGCTGCACGCCTGCGCGCGCTGCGGCACCGAGGGTCCGCACCGGTGGTTCGCGGTCCCGGCGGGCGGCGTCGTCTGCACCGCCTGCCACCCGCCGGGCTCGGTGACGCCGGGGCAGCCGGCGATCACGTTGATGGCCTCTCTGCTGAACGGCGACTGGACCGGTGCCGACACTGCCGACGCGCGGACGCGGCGCGAGTCGAGCGGCCTCGTGTCGGCGTTCGCGGAGTACCACCTCGACCGGCGCCTGCGGTCGTTGCCCATGGTCGAGCGCGCGTGAAGCCACACCCCCCGACGCCGCACCCGAGCGGCGCCACACCCCCGCGCTTCGAGAAGGTCCCGCGGCACGTCGCGCTCGTCATGGACGGCAACGGCCGCTGGGCGCGTCAGCGCGGCCTCCCTCGGACGAAGGGCCACGAGGCCGGCGAGCACGCGCTGTTCGACTGCGTCGAGGGCGCCATCGAGGCGGGCGTCGAGTGGCTGAGCGCGTACGCGTTCTCCACGGAGAACTGGAAGCGCTCGCCCGAGGAGGTGCGCTTCCTCATGGGCTTCAACGAGAACGTCCTCGTCCGCCGCCGCGACGAGATGCACGCGCTCGGCGTCCGGGTCCGCTGGGCAGGCCGCCGCGAACGGCTCTGGCCGCGCGTCATCCGCCGCCTCGAGGAGGCCGAGGAGCTGACCAAGCGCAACAAGGTCCTGACGCTGACGATGTGCGTCAACTACGGCGGCCGCGCCGAGATCGTCGACGCCGTCCGCGCCATCGCGGCGGACGCGCGCGACGGGCGCCTGTCCGCGAGCCGGGTGTCGGAGAAGACGCTCGCGCGCTACCTCGACGAGCCCGAGATGCCCGACGTGGACCTGTTCATACGGACGTCGGGGGAGCAGCGGGTCAGCAACTTCCTGCTGTGGCAGAGCGCGTACGCCGAGCTGGCGTTCGTCGACACCCTGTGGCCCGACTTCGACCGCCGCCACCTGTGGCGCGCGATCGAGGAGTACGGCGCCCGCGAACGCCGCTACGGAGCCGCCCAGTGAGGCTCCAGCACGCCAACGTCGTGATCCCCGTCGGCGCCACCGAGACCGTGGCGGCGTTCTACGAGCACGTCCTCGGCCTGCGTCGCATCCCCAAGCCGTCGGCGCTGGACCCGCGCGGCGCGTGGTTCGACGTCGACGGGTACGCGCAGGTGCACCTCTCGGAGCGCGACGGCGCGACCCACGAGGACAGCCACTTCGCGCTGGTGGTGGACGACTTCGACGCGACGCTCGCGGCGCTGGCGCAAAGCGGCGCGCCGTGGACCGGGCAGGACGACGTGTTCGGCGGGCGGCGCGGCTTCACGCGCGACCCCGCGGGCAACCGCATCGAGCTGCTCGAACGCTCGGGCGCCCTCAGATGAGGCGGCTCAGCGCGTAGCCGGTGACCAGCGCGATGACGAGGAGACGCACCGCCTTCCCGGGCGCCGGCAGCGCGGGCCAGGACAGGAAGACGAGCCACGTCAGCAACGCCGCCACGACGAGCAGGACGACGCCGCTCACGACCGGCGGCGCGAGGAGCCCCGCCGCGACGAGCGCCACGACGATCAGCCCGGGTACGGCGCGCGGCAGCCGGTGGAGGAACACCGCGACGACCGCGGAGCGGCGTTCGACGGCGTGCCGGAACGGCGAGCCGTTCGGCGTCAGGAACGGCTTGGGCGAGGCGGAAGGAGCGGCGGAGCGCTGGCGTGGCGGCACGGCGGTAGCGTGGCACACGTGATCGTTCTCACGCGCTTCGCGGTGCCGCCGGCGGAGGAGGCGACGTTCCGCGCGCAGGCCGCGGCCGCGCTCGCCGCGCTGGCGCAGCGGCCTGGCCACGTGTCCGGCCGCCTGGCTCGCGCGACCGACGACGCGAGCGCGTGGCTGCTGCTCACCGAGTGGGAGAGCGTCGGGGCGTACCGCCGCGCGCTGTCCGGCTACGACGTCAAGCTGCACGCCACCCCGCTGCTCGCCCGTGCGATTGCCGAGCCGAGCGCGTACGAGGTCCTCGCCGACGGCGCCGAGAGCGACCGCGCCCCCGACGCGGACACGACGGGACCAGGCCAGCACCTCGCCGAGTCCCCGCGCGCATGAGGTACGCCGCCGTCCTCGCCGCCGTGCTGGCGCTGACCGCCTGCAGCGGCGAGGCCGACCCGGGGTCGTCCGTACCGTGCGACGGCAAGCTGAAGACCGCCGCGGCCGACGCGGCGCTGCCCGCTCGGCTGCCGTCGGGCGTCGAGAGCCCCGTGATGTACGACACGCAGAAGCTCGGCGCGACGTCGCTGTGGTTCGGCCAGGCGCAGGGCGACGACGTGGTCGTCGTGCGCGACGCCATCTCCGGCGTGTACGAGAAGGGCGGCTTCACGATCGAGTCGCGCGACGAGGAGCCGCCCGCGGAGGCGGAGTTCCAGTGGACGAACGACGAGGAGGAGGGCAGCGTGCAGGTCACGCCGCTGTGCGCCGGCCACGTCACGATCCGCTGGCGCGCGGGCCCGCGCTGACGCAGCTTTCGCGCGCGCAGAGCTCGTGATCTTGGCTGCGTTCGTGTCGCCCGAGCAGCACGAACGCAGCCAAGATCACCAAAATTGGCGGCCCTTCTCAGCGGCGCGGGCGCGGGCTACCTTTCTCGGACACCAGTCCCCCTACCTGGATGGCCCCCATGCGTCGTACCCCCGCCCTCGCTGTCGTGGCGCTCGCCGCCGGTCTCGTCGCCGGTCCCGCCACCCCCGCCAACGCCACCTGCGTCGCCGCCCGCGCCGACCAGCCGCACCTGTTCACCGACTCGGTCGGCAGGGTCAAGGTCCGCGGCTTCGGCGGCGGCTCGTTCTGCCCCGGCTCCGCCACGGTCTGCCTCGACTACAACGTCGGCACCGTCGCCGAGACCTGCCGCAACTACACCGGCTCGCTGAACGAGGGCCAGACCGGTGCGGTCACGTGCCGGCTCGGCGTGTGGCAGACCTGGACCACGGTCACGCCGTCGGACGGCAGCCCGCCGAAGACCGTGCACAGCTCGCCGCTCGTCGTGACGCCGATGAACTGCCCGTCGGCGAGCACCTGAGCCGAGAGGTCAGACCGCGGCGAGGTCGCGCAGGACGCCGGCGATCGTGTCGGCGTCCTGGTACGACAGCCCCAGCGCCGCGACGTGCTTCCACCGGACGACGCCCTCGGCGTCGATGACGAACACCGCGCGCTTGATCCCGAGCGTGCCGGTCACGCCGTACAGCCGCGCCACGGTCTTGTCGGGGTCGGCGAGCAGCGGGAACGTCAGCCCTCGGCGCGCCGCGAAGCGCTCGTGCGAGTCGAGGTTCTGCGGTGAGATGCCGAGCACCAGCGCGTCGAACTCCGCGAAGCGCCCCATGTCGTCCTGGTACGAGCAGAGCTGCCGCGTGCACACGGGCGTCTCGTCGCCGGGGTAGAACGCGAGGACGACGGGCCGCCCGCGCAGGTCGGACAGGACGTAGGACTGCCGCCCCTCGGGTGACGTTCCGTCGAGGACGAAGTCGGGCGCCTCGGCGCCGATCTCGGGGCTGGGCATGCTGGGTCTCCTGGGCATGGGGACGGCTTACCCGTTTCTCGTTCGCCGGACGCGGCCGATACCCTGCGTGTCCGCCAGCCGACCGCCAGCCGGAATGGACAAAAGCCTCATGGCCGACCGTATGGACAACCTCGTCAGCCTCGCGAAGCGCCGCGGCTTCGCGTACCCCGGCTCGGAGATCTACGGCGGCCTGCGCGCGTCGTGGGACTACGGCCCCCTCGGCGTCGAGCTGAAGAACAACATCAAGAAGCACTGGTGGCGTTCGATGGTGCAGCGCCGCGACGACGTCGTCGGCCTCGACTCGTGCATCATCCTGGCGCCGCAGGTCTGGGAGACGAGCGGCCACGTCACCGGCTTCTCCGACCCGCTGACCGAGTGCACGTCGTGCCACACGCGGCACCGCGCCGACCAGCTCGAGGAGCAGTACGAGGCCAAGCACGGCCGACCCCCGGAGAACGGCCTCCGCGACATCGCGTGCCCGCACTGCGGCACCAAGGGCCAGTTCACCGAGCCGCGGATGTTCAACGGCATGATGAAGTCGTTCATCGGCCCGGTGGAGGACTCGGGCGCGCAGGTCTGGCTCCGGCCCGAGACCGCGCAGGGCATCTTCGTCAACTACCTCAACGTGCAGCAGTCGGCCAGGCGCAAGCCGCCGTTCGGCATCGCGCAGATCGGCAAGTCGTTCCGCAACGAGATCACCCCCGGCAACTTCATCTTCCGCACGCGTGAGTTCGAGCAGATGGAGATGGAGTTCTTCGTGCCGCCGGCCGAGGGCGACAAGTGGTTCGAGTACTGGAAGAACGAGCGGATCAACTGGTTCCTCGACCTCGGCATCAAGAGCGAGAACCTCCGCTTCTACGAGCACCCCAAGGAGAAGCTCGCGCACTACTCGCGCGGCACGTTCGACGTCGAGTACAAGTTCGACTTCCCGCGTACGGAGTGGGCGGAGCTGGAGGGCGTGGCGTACCGCGGCGACTTCGACCTCGGCTCGCACTCCAAGGCGTCCGGCGTCGACCTGTCGTACTTCGACCAGGAGTCGGGCGAGCGGTACGTCCCGCACGTCGTCGAGCCGGCGCTGGGCGTGGACCGTACGGCGCTCGTCGTGCTCCTCGACGGCCTCACCGAGGACGAGGCGCCCACCGGCAAGGGCGGCGTGGAGAAGCGCACGGTGCTGCGCATCGACAAGCGCCTCGCGCCGGTCAAGGTCGCGGTGCTGCCGCTGTCGCGCAACGAGCGCCTCTCGCCGATGGCGCGCGAGCTGGCGCAGACGCTGCGCGAGCGGTGGAACGTCGAGTTCGACGACGCGGGCGCGATCGGCCGGCGGTACCGGCGGCAGGACGAGATCGGCACGCCGTACTGCGTGACCGTCGACTTCGAGTCGCTCGACGACAACGCCGTGACGATCCGCGAGCGCGACTCGATGACGCAGGAGCGGGTGCCGCTCGCGGAGGTCGAGCGCTACCTCGGCGACACGCTCCCCATCTGCTAGGAGGGCTTGGCGAAACGCCGCGCATGATCACGTGCGGTGACGGTGCTCGGGTCGGCTCCGCAACCGGGTTGCGGGCCGTGCGGGGAAAAAGCGCAGATCGCACCCCGATCAGAGCGAAGGCGCTCACCTGGGACGCG
>DATMES010000030.1 GCA_035556555.1 Frankiaceae bacterium | reverse complement strand
CTGCTGACGGTGACCTTGCCGGTGGTCAGGTCGACGTCGACGGCGGTGACGCCGGCGACGGCGCCGACCTCGGCGCTCACCGAACGCCTGCAGTGATCGCAGGTCATCCCGGTGACGGTGTAGGTGGTGGTGTTCATGGCGGTTCCTCCTCATGTCGGGCCGACGGCGCCGGCGGGGTGCGATCACCGTCGCGCGGCCCGCTGTCGTCGTGCTGTCGGCCGGCCGTCGCTCGGTGACGCCCTCGGACAGCGTCCGGACAGCGGTCCGTTCGGGGTACGCGCGGGTCCGCTCCGGTGCACACTGGCCGGACGACCAGTAAGGGGTGCTCCTTGACCGAGGTCGAGTTCGGCCTGCTCGGCGCGATGCGGCTGCGCATCGACGGTGCGCCCGTGACGCTGCCCGGGGCGGCCGAGCGTGGCCTGCTCGCGTTGCTCCTGCTGTCGCCTGGCCGAACCGTCGCCGCCAGCTCGCTCATAGACCGGCTGTGGTCGGAGTCCGCCCTGCCGGCCGATCCCGTGAACGCTCTGCATCTGCGAGTGTCGAAGCTGCGGCGGGCGCTCGCGGCGCACGATCTCGACGTCATCATCCGCGGGGCGTCCGGCTACCACGCCGCCGTCGATCCGGACCGCATCGATCTGCACCGGTTCGTCGCCCGGGTGCAGACCGCTCGCGAAGCGGCGCGGCGCAACGAGGCCGGTGACGCGGTGGCCCTGTACGACGAGGCGCTGGCTCTGTGGCGAGGGGATCCGCTCGCGGACTTCGCGGGCGAAGGCTGGGCGACCGTCGAGGCCGCCCGGCTGGAGCAGCTGCGCCAGGCCGCGCTCACAGAGCGCGCGGAGGCGGCTCTGGCCGTCGGGCGGCACGGGGAGGTCGCCGCTGAGCTGGAGCCGCTCGTGGCGACGGATCCCGGGCAGGAAGCGCTCGCCGGCCTGTTGATGACGGCTCTCTACCGCGCAGGACGGCAGGCGGACGCGCTCGAGGTGTTCGCCCGCACCCGCCGTCACCTCGACGACGAGCTCGGGCTGCAGCCCTCGGCGGCGCTCCGCGCGCTGCACCAGCGCATCCTGGAGCAGGACGACGAGCTCGCCGCGGTGCCCGGTCCTGCGGCGCCCCCGCTGACGCCGACGATCGGGTCGTTGCGGACCCCGGCGGCCGGCCAGGAGGCCGACACCGGGCCCAGGCGGACCTTGCCCGTCCCGACGGTGCGCTTGATCGGACGTGACGACGAGATCGCGCAGCTCGGCGACGCGCTCACGCGTCAGCGCATCGTCACCTTGGTCGGCCCTGGCGGCGCCGGCAAGACCTCACTGGCGATGGCCGCGGCGCACCGGCTCGCCGTCCACTTCGAGCAGCATGTCCACCTGGCCCGGCTGGCCGCGGTGAGCGACCCGGCTGACGTACCGCTGGCCGTCGCGGACGCGCTCGGTGTGCCGCTCGACGGTGCCGACCCGAATGCTGCCGTGCCTGCCCGGCTGCTCGCCTACCTCGCGAACCGGCGGCTGCTGCTCGTGCTGGACAACTGCGAGCACGTCGTCGACGCGGTCGCCACGCTCGTCGACGCGATCGTCGGCGCAGCCGGCGACGTGACCATCCTTGCGACCAGCCGTGAAGCCCTCGCCGTTCCCGGTGAGGTGCAGGTCAGTGTCGCGCCGCTCGCGGTGCCGCCCGAGGGGACGCCCGCCGAGCACGTGCCGCGGTTCGCGGCCGCTGCGCTGTTCGTCGAGCGCGCGTCGGCTGTCCGCGCGAGCCTGGATCTCTCTGATCAGAACCTGCTCGCACTGGCGACGGTGTGCCGCCAGCTCGACGGCATGCCGCTCGCGCTCGAGCTGGCCGCGGCGCGCATGTCGTCCCTCTCGCTGCCGGACCTGGCATCGCGGCTGAGCGACCGCTTCGGTCTGCTCACCAGCGGGCCGCGGACCGCGGAGGCCCGGCAGCGGACGTTGCGCTCGACCGTCGAGTGGAGCCACGCGCTGCTGTCCCAGCCCGAGCAGCAGGCGTTCCGGCGCTTGGCGGCGTTCCGTGGCGGTTGGACGCTCGAGGCCGCCGAGGCCGTCGTCGTGGGTGAGGACGTAGCCGCCTGTGGCGTGTTCGACGTGCTCGACCACCTGGTCAACCGGTCGATGGTCGTGCTCGAGCCGGGCTCGCCGTCGCGATACCGCATGCTCGAGACGTTGCGGCAGTACGCGGCCGAGAAGCTCGACGCATCCGGCGAGCGGGCGGACGCGTCGACCCGGCACGCGGCGTTCTTCCGGAGCTTCGCCGAGGAGGCCGAGCAGCGGTTACGGGGTCACGGGCAGCGGTCGGCGCTGCAACGGCTGCGCGACGAGCACGCGAACCTGCGCGCGGCCCTGGCGTGGTTGTCGGCCGACCCGGGTCGGGTCGAGGACGGGTTACGGCTGGCGGGCTCGCTGGCCCTGTTCTGGCACCTGGGACGTCACGTCGAAGGTCGCGAGGTGCTGTCGAGGCTCGTCGCCACGCCCGGTGGGAGCCGCCAGGCCCGTGCCCGGGCGCTGCAGGCGGTGTCGATCGTCGAACGGCCACGTGCCTGTCTCGTGCACCCGAGCCCGCGCTGCGCGGAGACGGCGCTCGAGAGCCTCGAGCTGTTCGAGGCCGAGGGCGATGCGCACCGCGCCGCCCTGTCGAAGGTGCTGCTGGCCGTCGAGCTGCTCGACGGCTCCGACCCCGAGCGCTTCGCGCAGCTGCTCGCCGACGCGGAGGACCGGTTCACCGCGGAATCGGACGACTGGGGGCACGCGGTCGTCGCGTTCGTCCGCCTGCAGAACTTCATCCGCCGCGGCGACGAGCCGCGCTCCCGGGCGACGGGCCGGACCGCGTCGGAGGCGTTCCGTCTCCTCGACGACGCCTGGGGCCTGTCGGCCGTGCTGTACCACCTGGGCTGGGGGCTGAAGGAGTTCGGCCAGTACGCCGAGGCGGTGCCCGTCCTCGAGCAGGCGATCGAGGTGTCGAGCTCCGCGGGAGTGTTCAACACCGCACAGTGGGCGCTGTCCGACCTGGGCGTCGCGCTGCTCGCTCTCGGCGAGCGCGAGGCGGCCTCGCGCGCGTTCGGACGGGCTGCGTCCGCGTCCGAGGAGGTCGGTGACGCCGCGGGTGTCGTCCTCGCCGGCCTCGGACGGGCGCAGATCGCGCAGATCGACGCCGATGCGCAGGCCGCCCGGCCGCCGTACGAGGAGGCGGTGCGTGGCCTGACCCGGCTGGGGACGCCGCTGTGGGCCGGCCACGCCCTGGCGGGGGTGGCGTGGTGCGACTGGCGGGACGGGCTGCTCGACGACGCCGCCGAACGGTACGGGCAGGTGCACGCGGCCGGCGAGCGGTTCGGCGAGCCGACGCTGCTCGCGACCGGCCTCGAAGGGCTCGCGCGCGTCGCGGTCGCGCGAGGGGACGCCGAGGACGCGGTAGCCCGGCTGAGCGAGGCCGCGGTCGTGCGGCGTGCCGCGGCGCGGCCGGCGCCGCCGCACGAGCAGGTCGAGATCGACGAGCTCTGGACCCGGATCGGCAACGACGGCGAGGGGCGTGCGCCGCTGCCGCCGGCAGCTCGCACCCCGGTGGACCTGACGGACCCCTCCGTCTCGCTGCCGACCTGACTCCCGCGGAGGCGCGTCAGGGCGCTGCCGGGGAGACGCCGGTGACCCGCGGGCCGTAGTCCGAGCCGGCGAACGCCGCGAGGACGTCGGCGACGGTCATCGTGCCGCCCACGACGATGGTGCCGTTGCCGGCGTCCGCGGCGATGGTCTCGACGCCCGGAACGTCACGCAGCCAGCGGGTGACCTCCCGGACGCAGTGACGGCAGCCCATCGCGGCGCCGAAGGACAACGTGACCTCGGGCATGACGCTCACCTTCATCGTGCGGGCCGTTGTTCGACGCGATTCACGGTGCCCGGTGGCGCTGTCCGTCCGCTGTCCACGGGTTCACCGACAGCACCACCGTCGCGGGAGGCCGCGTCAACAGAGCGCGGACAGCGGCAGGACAGGTGGCTTCACGAGTCTGCGTCGCGGCAGCCACCGCCGGCTGTCCTCGTAGAGACAGGGAACCGTCATGACAACCACCGCACCCGCGGCGAGCTCGACGAGCAGCCGGCGCTGGCTGGCGCTCGCACTCATAGCCGCCGCCCAGTTCATGGTCATCATGGACACGTCGATCATCGGCGTCGCCCTGCCGGAGATGCAGGCCGACCTCGGGTTCGACCCGCAGGACCTGTCCTGGGTGTTCAACGCCTACGTCGTCGCCTTCGGCGGTCTGCTGCTGCTCGGCGGGCGGCTGTCCGACCTGTTCGGCGCCCGCCGCGTCTTCACCACCGGGTGGGCGGTCCTCGGCGTCGGCTCCCTCGTCGCCGGACTCGCCGACGGCATCGCCGTCGAGCTGACCGGCCGCGCCGTCCAGGGCGCCGGCTCCGCGCTCATCGCCCCTGCCGCGCTCACCATGCTGTTCCAGGTGTTCGGCGGCACGAGGGACCTCCCGAAGGCGCTCGCGCTGTACGGCGCGGCCGCGCCCGCCGGGGGGACCGCCGGGGTGTTCCTCGGCGGCGTGCTCACTGAGTACGCGTCGTGGCCGTGGGTGTTCTTCGTCAACGTGCCCATCGCCGTCGTCGTGTTGCTGCTCACCCGCTCGGTGATGCCGGCCGGCACGACCGGCCGTGGCTCGCTCGACCTCGCCGGCGCCACGACCGCAACGCTCGGACTGGCTGCCGTCGTGTTCGCGATCGTCCGCGCCCCCGAGGCCGGCTGGACCTCCAGCAGCACGGTGGTCGCCGGGCTCGGCGGCCTCGCGCTGCTGGGCGTGTTCGTCGTCCTGCAGATGCGGCTGCGGCAACCGCTGATGCGCCTGGGCATCTTCCGCGCGCCGAACCTCGCCGCGGCGAACGTCGCGCAGCTGCTGCTCGGCGCCGCCTGGATCCCGATGTTCTTCTTCGTCAACCTGTACCTGCAGCAGATCCTCGGCCTGGGCGCGTTCGCGTCCGGCGCCGCGCTCCTCCCGCTGACGGTCGGCATCATGGTCGGGATGGTCGCGGTCGCGCCGAGGCTGACCGCCCGGTTCGGCCCGAACGCCATGACCGTCGCCGGTCTCGCGACGTTGGCCGCTGGTCTCGTGTGGCTGTCGTTCATCGACGCCGGAGGCAGCTTCCTGGTCGACGTCCTGCCGGCGTCGCTCGTGACCGCGGCCGGCATGGCGATGGCGTTCATCCCCTCGCTCGGCACGGCACTGTCGTCGGCCGCGCCGGAGGAGGGCGGCCTGGCCGCCGGCATCGTCAACACCAGCTACCAGATCGGCTCCGCGCTCGGCCTGGCGGCGATGACCGCCGTCGCGGCCGCGTTCGGCGCGGGCGAGGCCCGTAACGCCGCCGAGCTGACCCACGGCTTCTCCGCGGCGCTGCTCGGCGCGGCCGGCATCGCCGCCGTCGGCGCCGTCCTCGCGGCGGTGATGCTCGAGAAGCCGGCCGACGCGACGGCCGACGGGAGCGGCGAGCGCGAGCTCGTCGCGGCCTGACGCCACCCGCACGCCCATCGGGCGACCCGGCCGGCGGAGTCTCTGTCGCCCCGCCGGCCGGCACGCCCCACGCTTGCTCGTTGAATCGGAGAAGCCCATGACCCGCACCCGCATGCTCGCCGAGCCCGGTGAGCACATGGCCGAGGACGGATCTGCCGCCCGCCACCGGCTCCAGCACCTCTCGACGCGCGTCGCCGCGACGAACCTGGCGCTTTGGCAGGGGCGAGCGGGCGCGCGTGCGTCCACGGTGAGCGAGCCGGACGCGCCGTCGCTCCGGCCGGACGCGGCCGAACCGCCCAACAAGGAGGCGTTCATGACGATCCCGTCCCCGCGGGTGGGAAGCGTCGACTGGTCCGACCGGACTCAGGGCCGGCTCACCGCCGCCGAGACTCGGCAACTGCTCCCCGCGCTCGCGCGCACGCACGTGGTCAACGCGTTCGGCCGCACCGCGATGCTGCTGCACCTCCACTCGGGCCGACGCGCACACCTACCCGAACGCGCGCTGCGGATGCCATCCTCGGTGCTGACGAAGACCGCGGAACAGGTGGCGCACGAGCGCCTGACGCCGGCGCTGCTCAACCACTCCTACCGCTGCTACTCCTTCGGCGTCGCGCTCGCCGCCCTGGAGGACGTCGACGTCGACAGGGAGCTGTTGTTCGCCGCGGCGATGCTCCACGACACCGGGCTGTCGCGGCCCATTGCCGGCATCGACTTCACCGTCGCCAGCGCGCGCATCGCGTTGGACGTCGCCGAGACCGTGGGGCTGCCCAGCGCCGCCACCGAGACGATGCGCAGCGCCATCACGCTGCACCACAGCCCGGACGTCTCCCGCGCTGACGGAGCCGTGGCCTACCTGTTGTCCGCGGGGGCCGGCATGGACGTCGTCGGCCTGAGGTCCTGGAAGGTCCCGGGTGACGTTCTGGCGTCGGTACTGCGGGATCGTCCGCGGCTCGGCTTCAAGGACGAGTTCCGGAGCATGTGGTCCGCGCAGGTCGCTGCCGTCCCCCGAGGCCGCGCGCGACTCCTACGGAGGTACGGCGCGTTCGACCTCGCGATCCGGATGGCCCCCTTCGACGAGTGAGCTCACGCATCCCGGTCACTTGGCCGGGGCGAGCCCGGCGCCTACGGCGCACTGTCAGCGACACTCCCAACAGGAAGAAGCCCGCCATGACGACGACCCCACTCCGCCCCCGGCGCCCGTCGGGCGCCGCGGCCCCGCACACCGAACCGGAACGGCGCGGGCCGTTCGCCCGCATCGTCGTCGCGGCCCTGGTGACCGGCGCCGTCGCGGCCGCCGCCCTGGTGCTCGGTGCCTACCCGGGCGCTCCCGAGCACGTGACGACGGGGATCGCGCTGCTCGGCTTCGCAAGCGGCTGGGCGATGCTCGGCGCGCTGACGACGCGGATGACAAGCTCGCCGCAGCGCTGGGCGTACGGCCTCGCCGCGTTCCTCGGTGTGTCGGGACTGGCCCTGGTCACCCTCGCTCCCGGCGACGACGGCCTGACCGCCGCGGCCTGGGTGTGGCCGCCCGCCCTGCTCCTTCTTCTCACGTGGTCCGCGCGACGGATGCGCGCCGCCATGCCCGGCCGCAGCCGCTGGCTGCTCTACCCAGTCTTCGGCGCGCTGTTCCTGGCGTCGGTCGGCGCACTCGTCCAGAACGTCACCGCGCGGGACGCCATGGCGATGCCCGGCGCGCTGTACGACGTCGGCAGCCACCGCCTGCACCTGAACTGCACCGGAACGGGCGCTCCGACCGTCGTGCTCGAGAGCGGCCTGGGCGGCAGCTCGCCGATGTGGGCTCGCGTCACCAGCGGCACGGCCCGTACGACACGAGTGTGCGCGTACGACCGCGCCGGCACCGGCTGGAGCGACGACGCGCCACGACCGCAGGACGGCCTCGCCGTGGTCGACGACCTCCACCGGCTGCTGGCGGTCGCGGGCGAGACCGGCCCGTACGTCCTGGTCGGACACAGCACCGGCGGCGTCTACGCGATGACCTACGCGGCACAGCACCCCGAGCAGGTCGCCGGCATGGTCCTGCTGGACTCCGCAAGCCCGCGGCAGTTCACCGTCCTGCCGGAGTACGCGACGCAGTACTCGATGATGACCCGTCTGTACGGCGTTCTCCCCACTCTGACCCGGCTGGGGGCCAGCCGGCTGGCGCCTGCCCTGTTCTCCAACGAGGTGCCCGGCGAGGCAGGCCGCCACGCCCGCGCCTTCGCGGCCGATCCCCGCAGCGCCCGCACCGCTCGCGACGAGCTCTCCACCTACCGCCGCACCTTCGCGCAGGCTCAGACGCTGACGACGCTGGGCAGCAAGCCGCTGATCGTCGTGGCTGCCGGCGACACCCTCAGCGGCACGCCCGGTTGGCCCGCGGCGCAGGCGGAGCTCGCCGCCCTGTCCAGCAACGCGCGCCGGCGCAGCGTGGACAGCACCCACGGCGGCGTGCTCGACGACCCGATCGCGTCGGCCGTATCGGTCGCGGCCATCACGGATGTGATCCGGGCCGTCCGCACCGGCACGCCCGTCGGGACGGCGTGACGACCGGCTGTATCCACCGCCTCGACCGGCCGCACTCCTGCGGCCGGCACTCCATCACCGCCCGGTCCGCGTGCGGACCGTTCTCCCAGGAGGCACCGATGAGCACCATCTACGAGTACCTGGTCCAGAGCCGTCAGGACGACATCAACCGTCGCGTCAGGCAGACAGGGAGCCGCCGACCCGGGCGTGCTATCGCGCGCGACGCGGGCCGCGCGAAGGCGTCAGCCGGCCATGGCATCCGCTTGGAGCTCAGGAACACGCACAGCCGCGCGTAGACGACGTCGCGGTACGACCGCGCCCCCGGGTGCTCGCCGTCGAAAGTCCGTCATGAGGACGCGAGCCTGCGCCAGTCGTACCGCGTTCGTTGCGGGCATTCGCTCGCGTGCGCGCCCGCCGGACACGAGGGCTCCGGTCCACCCGGCGACCGCGCGGACCCTAGGCGTCAGGTTTGCCCCTGATCGGGCGCGGCGGTCGGGGAGCGCCGGGTTCCCGCCAGGCGAACGAGCTCGACCTCTGATTTCGCCGCGTTTCACGACGAGAGGCTGAACGGCGGGTACTCGTCGGTGAGGAGTCCGACGTACGCCTCGACGCGGAGGCAGTAGCGGTAGGCGCCGACGAGGAAGGCGCGGGCCGGCTCCGGGTACTGGCCGGTGATGACGACGGCGACGGCGCCCCAGAGCACCGTGACCACGCTGGCCACCGCGAGGGCGATCAGCACGACATAGTGCGGGATGGCGAGGAACCACTTGTAGAGCGGCTTCCACCGGTTCAGCCGCTCGGGATAGGCGATGGTCAGCGCGGCGTGCGGCTCGTGCCCGTCGTCGTCGGCGGCCGGCATGAACTCGAACGGGGGGTAGTCCTCGTGCAGCCCCAGCGCGTAGCTGAAGGCGCGCCACTCGTACCGGTAGGTCATGGCGATCGCGTCGAACAGCGGCCTCGGGATCCGTTCGGTGAACAGGACCGTCACGAAGCTGATGAGGGTGAGGAACCCTCGCAGGGTGCCGAGGGCGTTCGCGACGACCAGGTGCGGGATCGCGAGGAGCCACTGGACGAGCGGCCTCCAGCGGGCGATGCGCCGGTCGGCGTCGAAGTGGACGTTGGCCGCGTGGACTGTCGCGGTAGCCATGCTGACTCCTTGGTGTAGGTGCGACACGTGGATGATGCTCGGTGCGCTACGACCATGAAGCGCCGGCAGCCGTCGACTGAGCCGGCTCGCCCGTTCGCGCGGTGGGAGAGCTGTCGCTGAGCGATGCCTTGCGCCCGATCCGGCCCAGGTGGGTGTCGGTGAAATCGGTGTCGTACTTCAGGCCGTACCCGAGTGCCCGGTCCATGCCAATGTGCGCGAACCAGACCAGCGCCACGCCCTGCCCGGCGGTGCTGTCGGCGAGCAGCGCACACGCGCCGACCAGCGCCGGCGCCGGGTAGGAGTGGGCGAGGTTGTATGCCAGGGCTCCGGCCCGGCTCGAGCGCGCGTACCCGATCATGGCGACATCCGGTAGGAACAGCAGCGCCGGAACGAGCCACCACGCCTCGTCCAAGCCACCGAAGAACGCGGCGATGCTGGCCACGAACAAGACCAGTCCCTCCGAGCGGAGGAACCGCAGCGGCATGCCCGACACCGGCGGCGTCGTGCTGTCCGCGGCGATCGTCACGGTGCCGATGTCGGCGAGGGCGTGACGTCCGCGTCTCGCTGAGAGGGGACCGGTGAGGTGAGGTCGATGACCTCGCTCGGCTGGGAGCCGAGGCCGGCCGCCGCGGGGAGGAACCGGTCGAGCCACGGAGGCGACCACCAGTTCGCCTCACCGAACAGTTTCATCAGTGCCGGAACGAGCAGGGCACGAATCACGGTCGCGTCGAAGATGATGCCGGCTGCGACACCGACCGCCAGAGACTTGATCTCGAATCCCGGCGCGGTCGACAGCACCAGGAACGCGAACATCAGGATCAGGGCGCCACTGGTGACCAGCTTGGCGGTGCGGGCAAGCCCGAGCTCGATCGCCTTGTCCGTCGATCCGGTCTCGTCGTAGGACTCTCGCATCCGGCTCAGCATGAACACCTCGAAGTCCATGCTCACGCCGAACAGGAAGGCGAAGATCATCACTGGCACGTACGCAGTGATCGCGCCGGTCGCACCGACGTCCCACAGCTGCGATCCGTGACCCTGCTGGAAGATGAACACGACGATGCCGAGGGCAGCCGCGAGCGAGATCAGATTCAGCACGACGGCCTTGACCGCGAGCACGATGGAGCGGAACGCGCGCGTCAGGAGGACGAACGTCAGCAGCAGCACCAGCGCGACGATGTAAGGGAACGTCGAGGACAGCACGTTGAGGAAGTCCCGACCCACGGCCGTGACACCGGTCAGCGTCCCGCCGGTGCCCTCCAGAGCAGCCTTGGAACGGTCGACGATGGCCTGGATCCCGGGCGCCGCTCCGTCGATGGCGGGGAACGCCTCGACGTACGAGGTCGAGCCGACCTTCCAAGCCACTGGGGCGGAAGCGCCGACGACCCCTTCGACGGAGCGCATCGCGTCGGCGACGCGTTGCGGGTCGCCGTCGTTCTCCACCAGCACGTTCAGCGGCTTCATCACACCGGGGCTGATGCCTGCGTCGGCGAGCATCTGGCGACCGGCGATCGCGGTCCCGCCGCCGGGGAAACGCGACAGCTCGGTCTCACTCGCGTTGAGCTGCGTGCCGAGTCCCGCCAGGACGAGACTCACGAGCATGCCGACACTGGCCACGGCGATGGGCCTGCGCAGCACGAAGCGCGCCCAGCGTCCCCACGTGCCGTTCTCAGCGTGGCCGCGGTCCAGCAATCGGCGCGGCATGACGCGAACCCTGTTGATGCGTTCGCCGAGGACGGCGAGCAGGGCAGGCAGCAACGTGATCGCCGCGAGCACGGAGACGGCAGGGATGAGCATGCCGCCGATGCCCATCGACTGCAGCAGTGGCAAAGGCAGCAGCACCATGGACAGCAGGCCAATGGCGACGGTGGAACCGGAGACGACGACGGACTTGCCGGCGTGCGTCATCGTCTCGACCAGCGCGCTCTCGACGTCGTTGCCCTCACGAAGCTCGTCACGGAAGCGGAACAGGATGACGAGCGCATAGTCGATGGCCAGACCGAGACCGATGAGGGCGATGAGGAACTGGACGATGATGCTGACGTCGGCGACGTAGCTCAGGGCCCACACGAGCGTGAACGTGTTGAAGATCGCGGCGACCGCGATCATCAGCGGCGTGAGGACCGCGGGCAGAGTTCCAAAGACGAATAGCAGGATGATCAGCGCGCCGAGCCCGCCGATGAGCGCCTCGATGAGGACGCTGGCGCCGCCCGATCCGTCTGTGGTCGCCTCGGTCAGCGGGAGGCGACCGGTGACGTTGACGGTGGTGCCCTCGGGCAGCCCCTCTGCGGCGATGCTCTGCAACTGCTTGGCGTTGCTGAGGACGGTGACGCCCTCCTCGCCTGCCGGGTAGATCATCTGGAACGCGGTCTGCCGGTCACCCGACAGGTAGACCGCGTTGTCGGTGGAGAAGTACGAGCTGGTGAACGCCCCGGGGTTGGCTTGCGCGACGCGTTCCATGGACTGCTCGACCGCCGTGCTCTGCCCGATGTCGCCGTCGGCGTGGAACACGACCACAATCGGGCTCCGGTCACCGATGCCCAGCTTGCTGAGACTGCGTTGGCTCGCCTCGTAGGCGGGCTCGCCGGGAATCGAGGTGGCGGTGAACCACCGATCCTCGACCTGCACCGCGGAGAACACCCCGAACACCGTCAGTGCGATCCACACGCCGATGACAACGTAGCGGCGGCGGACCACGAGGTGAGCAAGGCGGGTCAGCATGATGAGCTCCAGACAGGTCTGCGGCGCGTAGCCGGTACCAGCTGCCGCCGCGCGGGCCCGACGGACAGCAGTGAGGGCATTGAGTCGCGGGTGCGCTGCCAGCACAGCGACGCATCCGGTCGTTCACAGGACCAACGCAAGCAGGCAAACACCGTCAAGGAACGATTGCGATGTCGGCCTGCGCCGTTGACAAGTCGCCGGCGAGCGTCCTCAGAGCCGTGGCCGGATCCAGCCGCGTCAGTACCTGGAGGGTGCGGACTGCGACCCGTGCAGACTCCGCCCGTGCCAAGGCATTGGCGATGGCCTGTCATGACTATTTGCGCTCATGAAACGACTTGTTGCAGAGCGTCACCTCGTTCAGGTCTCCGCGCACCGGACCGCGACCCAGGGTGGGACGTGCACCGTGCCCCCGTCCTCCACGCCATAGCCCGTCGACGTGAGAGCACCCTCTTGACCGATGCGACCCCAAGGCCTGGGCGGTCGGCGAACGCCACGTGGAGCCTTCGTCGGGGGCCGCCCCGTGAGGCCAGACTCGATCTCGTATCGGTACAGCTCTGGGAGACCCCGCCCAGGGTCGAACGGCTATCGCACGAGTTGCAGATGACAAGCACCGCCCGCACGAGCGGCCGACAGGGCGGACAAGATGCCCGTAGATGTCGACGGTGTGCGCGATCTGGCTGTGCCCGAGGACGACCTTGAGTTCAGCCAGCGACGCGTTCGCATGCGCGAGCAGCAGCGACGCGGCCGTGTGCCGCAACTTGGCGAGGTCTTGAGCGCAGCGGTTCCCACACCCTCCGGCCGAGCCGATCGCAGCCGTCCTTGCTCAGCCCATGGCAGACGACCACGCTTGGAGCAGAGCAGTTAGCTGGGATGCGTCGGGCGCGAGCGCGACGAGGACCAGCGGCGAGTCATCGTGTCCCCAGACAACCGTGCGGCTGCCGTCTGAGACGCCGGAGATGCAACGAGCGGGCGGCGTCGCGCAGACCTTCGCGCCCTTGTCGAACTGCTCGGTCATCATCCGGTCGAACGCGCCGGCTGGCGTCACTGCCTCGCGGAACAGGTCCTCTACCTCGGCCGCCTGGATGCCGTACTCCTTCGCGTCGACCGTGTATGTCACCTCGTCGGCACCGGGTGTCTTGCGGGTGGCGTCGCCGAGCCGGTCGGGCATGGCCGCGAGCCGGGCGCGCAGGGCGCCCGGCTCGGTCGGCAACGGCAGCGACCCGTAGCCGGCGGCCTCGACGATGAGACCGGCCGGGGACGACGTCGGCGACGCCGCACCGTCCCCGGCCCGGCCCCCGCTGTCGGCGCAGCCGGCGACGAGCGCCAGCGCGGCGACGGCGAGGGCCGGTCCCGGCCTCACTTGAACGAGAACTTCGCGGACAGCGTGGACCCGTCGTCGAACGTGACCATCATCAGCCGGCACGTGTCTCTCCACGTATTGGAACTCTGCCAGTTGTACTGCCAGGTGCCGTCGCCGTGGTACGACAGCCCGGACGTACCGGCGGTGTCGCCGTCGAGCACGTCACCGGTCGCCACGCCAGAGGCGCAGTCGATCGGCCGCGAGGACAGCCTGACGAAGCTCGACGCCGCGTTGACCGGCACGCCGTCCCTCGTGAGCCGCCACCTCACCGGGATCGTGCGCCCGGGCTGGACGATCGTCCACTCTGCTGTCGCGTCGAGCGGAGTGAGCGGTCCGACCACCTGGTACAGCTGCGCGACCGTGATCGGCACGCCGCTGTCGGCGTACCCGGACTTGCCGCCGGAGTCGATGACCTCCAGCGAGACTCCGAAGTCGCCTGCCCGGTCGAACGTGTAGTCCACGACCGGACCGGTCAGCTCGGCGAAGGTGCCGTTCTCGTCGTTGAGGAACCAGTGGTACTCCACCAGCGCGTCGCCGTCCGGGTCGGACGAGGCGGTCGCGTCGAGGTGCAGGTCCTTCCCGTCGAGCTGGTAGGCGATGCTCGCCTCCGGCGGCGTGTTCCAGACCGGCGTGGAGTTCGTCGAGAACGTCACCGGCTCGCCGTCGGCGCCCATGCTCGCGCCGTACAGGCTGACCTTCCACTGGCCCGCCTCGGGGTTCGGGATCTGGAAGATCTCATACGTCGGGCCGAGCAGATGCGTCGTACCGGCCGGCATCGCGGAGCGTCGGTAGACGACACCGGACGGCGAGGTGAGCGTCATCTCGACGTCACTGCCCGGCCAGCTCGTGCTGAAGCTGAGCAGCCCACCGAGGATGTCCTCGATCTGGACGAAGAACTCATAGAGCTCGCCCGTGGTCAGCGTGATCTGCTCCGGAGGGTCGTTCCAGACCTTCATGATCTCGTTCTTCATGGCGATGTGGCCGTCGTCGTCCGGGTGGAACGACGAGGGGTCGGGCACGTCGAACTCGTCGAAGGTGATGTCGCGGAACCACTCGCGGCTCTCACCGCCGCCGACCTCGCAGAGTCGGTGCCCCGAGAACGCGTCGGACGTGTAGACGAACTCCAGCCCGAGGCTCTCCGCTTCCTCGCGGATGAGGTCGTTCATCTCCTTGACCTTGGAGTTCACCCACTTCTGGTCGGTCTTGGAGACCCCGGAGCACGTGAAGAACGACGTGCCGCCGCTCTTGAAGAACTGCGGGTAGCCGACGACGAGCACGCGGGCTCGCGGCGCCTCCTCGCGGATCTGCCGGAAGATGGTCTTCAACGGCACGGTCTTGTCGTTGCCGCCGCCGTGCGGCGGGGTCTCGCCGCGCAGCCGCGCGAACGCGTCCTGGACGGGGTACTCCGACTTCTGCTTGTCCGGCGCGCAGTCGTTCCACGGCAGCAGCTCGAAGCCGAGGATGCACTCCTTGAGGATGTCCGAGAAGCCCGCGTCGTTGCCGCCGATCGAGACCGTCACCAGCTCGACGTCCGTACCCAGCTCCGCCATGTCGAACTGCGGTGGCTGCGGGTTGTCCCCGCCGTGCTGCGCGTCGTACATGTGCCAGGTCCGCGCGCCCGAGCAGGCGACGAACTGGAGCTGACCGGGCACGGTCGGCTCCGCCGCGACGAGGTACGGGTACGCCGTCGTCGCCCGTCGGCACCCGTTGCCCCCGGCGTCCTGGTTGGTGCCTGCCTCGTAGTTGCTCTCGTGCAGGGCGCCTTCGCCGGAGGCGAACGAGTCGCCCATCGCGACGTACCGCGGCGCGGTGACCCGGTAGGTACGCAGCCCGGCCGAGGCGCCGTTCGCATCCTGCGCGTCGAACGCGATGAGGTGCGTCCCCGTGTCGATCGGCGTCCAGGTGCAGTTGACGTCGGTCCGGCTGCCGGAGACGACGGTCGCGCACGACAGGCCGGGCGCCGACGTCAGCGGCGTGATGAACACCCGGTCACCGTCCGGGTCCAACGCAGACACCGTGAAGCTCCGCGACGACCCGGTCTCGACGGACAGGTTGCTGTGGTCCGGCGGCGTGGGCGCCACCCACGACGGGGGGTTCGACGCGGTGCCGCCGAGGTTGATGAGGAACGTGTTCATCGTCGATGCGCCGAGGGGGTCACTCAGGATGACGGTGACCATCCAGAGACCCCGCGCGCGGTTCGTCGTGTCCCACGACACGACACCCGTCCGGCTGTCGATGCTCAGGCCGGGCGGCTGCGTCACGAGCGACTCGGACTGCGTCGCGAGACGGTAGGTCACGTTGTGCCCGTCCGGGTCCGTCGCCGGGATCGGGAACGTCTTCACGCCCCCGGTCGCGGGGATGTTCACGATTGGGCTCACCAGGCTGACCGGCGACGACGAGTTGCCCTGGTCCGTGTTCACGACCGTGGTCGTACGCAGCGAGGAGTCGGGGCTGTTCCGCAGCGAGGACAACGTGCAGCAGCTCTCCCAGCTGACCGTGTACGGCCCTGCCAGCGCGTACGTGTGGAAGCCGCGGACTTCCGCGATGAACCAGTCGTCGACCGCGTTCACCGCGACGACCTGACCGGTCAGCGTCTCTCCGCCGCCGTCGCCCGTGGAGACGAACTCGGAGAACGACGAGCCGACACTCAGCGAGCCGTAGAAGCTCCGGCGATCGGCGAGTCGGAGCGTGAGCTCGACGACGTTACCGGTGGTCGCGGCGTGGTCATACCGCCAGGTGAGCTGGCGGAAGCGGAAGTGCGTCGCCTGCGCCGGCGCCGCAGGCAGCACCACCAGCCCGGTGGTGATCAGTGCGAGCGCGAGCGCCTTGCTGAAGGCATGGCGAAACAGACTTGCGAAAGTGGCCATGACGACCGTTCCCCTCGCTACGGTGTCTGCACGGCAGCGTGCGATCCGCGGGTGCGGTTCCCCTGTTGGTTCCGTGCGATAGCCAGGGAACGTACGCGCGATCGAAGATCATGTTGTGCGTTTAAAAAAATTCAGGTGACCTACTCCACCCACACCGCCAGGACCGCGATGAGACCTGCGGCCACGAAAGCCGCAGCGACGAGCCTGACGGGACGACGGCTGAATGGGACGACCGCCGCGACAGCGGCGAGAGCACCAAGCACGGCGGCGGAGGCGTACGCCTCGACGTGCGTGGAGCTGAACTCCTCCGCGCAGAACCCACCCGAGTCGTGGCACTTGCCGAAGCCGAACGCCACCAGCGCGCCCAGTGCCAGCAGCGCGGCAAGGACGAGCACAGCGATTCGCCAGACCACGTCGAATGTGGTTCTGGTCCTTTGATCATTCGCGGTATTAGCCATCACCTGATTCTGGCACGGAGAGTCACCATCTGACGGTCGCGTGCGGCAGAAATGCGGGCACGGGCGCCACTCTTCGCGGGGTGTGACCAGGAGGCCGCGATGACAGACCATGACCACCACGGTGGCGCGACGGCCGTGCGGAACTGTCCGGCGTGCAGTGGGCGTCCGAGAAGGGTTTCGTCTGCCCGCCCGGGCGGCGTTACATCTCTAGTTTGGGAGCCTGACCCGGTTCTCCGGACACGTCGGGTGTGGGTGATGATGCCGCTGGTTCGGCGGCGGTGTGTAGCGCTTCGTGTCGTCGTGGACGGCCGGGTTCGGGTTGCGCCGGCGGGTCTTGCGGGCCCCGCCGATGCCGCAGAGCCCGGCTCGGCGCATCAGTCTGGCGACGCGCTTGCGGCCGATCGGCAGGTCCATGCCGAGCCGCAGCTCGGCATG
>DATMES010000029.1 GCA_035556555.1 Frankiaceae bacterium | reverse complement strand
CTCGCCGACGGCGTCCGGCGAGGTCGGCAAGGTCGGCGTCGCGATCGACTCGATCGACGACATGCGCACGCTCTTCGACGGCATCCCGCTCGACACGGTGTCGACGTCGATGACGATCAACGCGCCCGCCGCCGTCCTCCTGCTGCTCTACCAACTGGTGGCGGAGGAGCAGGGCGTCCCCGGCGACAGGCTCAACGGCACCATCCAGAACGACGTCCTCAAGGAGTACATCGCGCGCGGGACGTACATCTACCCGCCGGCGGAGTCGCTGCGGCTCATCACCGACATCTTCAGCTACTGCCGCGCCGAGATCCCCCGCTGGAACACCATCTCGATCTCCGGCTACCACATGGCCGAGGCGGGGGCGACGCCGGCGCAGGAGGTCGCGTTCACGCTGGCCGACGGCATCGAGTACGTCCGCGCGGCGGTGCGCAGCGGGCAGGACGTCGACGAGTTCGCGCCGCGGCTGGCGTTCTTCTTCGTGGCGCGGACGACGCTGCTGGAGGAGGTCGCGAAGTTCCGCGCCGCGCGCCGCATCTGGGCGCAGGTGATGCGCGAGGAGTTCGGCGCCAAGAACCCGAAGTCGATGATGCTGCGCTTCCACACGCAGACCGCCGGCGTGCAGCTCACCGCGCAGCAGCCCGAGGTCAACCTCGTCCGCGTCGCGGTGCAGGCACTGGCGGCCGTGCTGGGCGGGACGCAGTCGCTGCACACCAACTCGTACGACGAGGCGATCGCGCTGCCGACGGTCAAGGCGGCGACGCTGGCGCTGCGGACCCAGCAGGTGCTCGCGTACGAGACCGACGTGACGGCCACGGTCGACCCGTTCGCCGGGTCGTACGCCGTCGAGTCGATGACCGACGAGCTCGAGGCAGAGGCGCGCCGGCTCATGGCGGAGGTGGCCGAGCGCGGCGGCGCGGTGGCCGCGATCGAGCAGGGCTTCCAGAAGGCCGAGATCGAGCGGTCGGCGTACGCCGTCGCGCAGGGCGTCGAGGACGGCTCGCGGACCGTCGTGGGCGTCAACAGGTTCGTGGCGGCGAGCGAGGAGTCGTACGAGCCGCTGCGGGTCGACCCCGCGATCGAGGCGGAGCAGCGCGAACGGCTGCGCGTGCTGCGCGCCGAGCGCGACGGCGACGAGGTCGCCAAGCGCCTGGACGAGGTCCGCGCCGCCGCGCGCGGCACGGACAACGTCCTCTACCCGCTGCGCGAGGCGCTGCGGGCCCGCGCGACCGTCGGCGAGGTCTGCGACGCGCTGCGCGACGTGTGGGGCACGTACAAGCCCCACGACACGTTCTGACGCACCTCTGAGGGCCCCTCGGGTGAGGGGTGAGGGCTCGCCGTAACGCGGGCCGGGCTGGGCCGTACTGCGCGCGCCCACTACCCCGGCGCTGCCCTGCGCCTTGCCCGTCTCGAGGTACCGCATGCCCAGGTACGCCTGTTTCGTCCTGCTCGCGTTCTGCCTGATTCCCGCTCCCGGCGCCGCCGCCGACCTCTGCCAGTACGTCGCCCTCACCGGCTCGGGGGACGACGTCGTGCTCGCCAACCCGTGCGTGGCGTACGACGACGAGGTCGAGTGCCGGGAGAACACCACCGGAACGGGCGCGGGGGGCGTTCGCGTCGTGGTCTGCCATCCCAAGGACTAGGAGGGTCGGCAGAAGACCTTGCAGAGCCGGTCCCTGCGGCGGTTGCCGTACGTGGACTGGCGCGAGGTGACCTCGACGTAGCCGACCACGGGGACGTCGTCGACGCGGACGTGCGTGTCGTCCTTCTGCCCGTCCCCGACGGGCAGCTTGTACACCGTCGTCCTGATGCTGGCGGGACCGACCTTCCTCTCGTACTCGAACAGCGGCGGGTCGGAGTCGGGCGGCGCGGTCCGCGTCGCCACGCCGCCGAGCGATGCGCCCAGCGCGCGCGGGTGTCGCACGCTCTCGCGCGGGTCGAGCGCGGGCGCGCTGTACGGCGCCGACGACGCGGCGGGGGTGGCCGGCGTGCCTTCCGGCCCACCGGTGACGATGACGAGCACGCCCGCCACGATCGCCGCGGCGACCGGCCCGGCGTGCGCCAGCATCTGCGACGCCGTCGGGCCGAGCGCGTCGAACACGTGCCCGTGCTTGCGCACGAACTCGCGCCACCGCACGCCGAGCCCCGCGAGGAGACCGGCCTGCCGGTCGCCGCCGAGCTCCGTGTACGCGCTCGCCAGCCGCTTGCGCGCGCGGAACAGCTGCTGGCGTACGGCGTTGTCGTTCATCCCGAGCCGCTCGGCGATGTCGCCGACGGAGACGCCCTGCACGTCGCGCAGGGTGATGAGCGCCCGGTCGCGCGGGGTGATGGCGCGCAGGGCGAGATGAAGGCGTTCGGCGTCGTCGCGGGCCACGACCTGCTCGTGCACGCGCGCCGCGTCGGGCAGCCGGTCGAGCGTCTCGGCGTCGACCGCGAGGGAGAACGCGTTGTGCCGCGCCATGTCGCGCCCGACGTTGCGCGCGACGACGGCCAGCCAAGGCCACGGGTCGGCGTCCTCGTCGAGCATGCCGGGACGCTCGTAGAGACGCACGAGCGCCTCCTGCGCGATGTCCTCGGCGTCGCGGGGGCCGAAGATCGCCGTGAGCCACCGGACGAGCCGGCCGCGGTGGCTGTCGCAGATCGCGGCGAACTCCGCGCCGCTCCACTCCGGCCCGGGCTCGTCCGGCTCCACCCGCGCGACCGTCATCCGCGGCTCCTCTCCGAAAGTCTTTCCCACTTTCTCGCGCCGGCCTGTAACGCGGAGGCCGCCAAACCGGTATTGCCCCCCGCCCACACGTCAACGCCGGTGCCGCGGGGGCCCGCGGCCCGGCACGAAGGAAGGAACCGCATGTCGAACATCCGCAAGACCATGGGGCTCGCCACCGTCGTACCCGCGCTCGTCCTCGCGCTCGCCCAGCCGAGCGACGCCGCCTCGACCGGCGTCGTGACGTTCGCGGGAACGATCCAGATCACGCCGCGCGCCGTCGCGCAGCAGGTGATCACCGACGTCTGCTTCTTCGGACCGGCCAAGGCCTGCGCGAACGCCGCGGAGTCCAGCGGCGCGGCGGCCGGCACGGCGCTCGACGCGGCCGCGCTGGGCGCGGAGGCGGTCGACGGCCTGCAGGTGCGGGCGACGTACACGGAGACCTGCGCCGCCGGCACGGGGCTGAGCCCGGTCGGCTCGGCGGAGCTGACCGGCAAGGTGCACGACGCCGTGACGGGCGCGTGGAGCGAGGACATCCGCGCGACGTGGACGCGGGCCGGGCTGGTCGCCGTCATCTCGGGTGACGCGACGGGCGCGGCGCTGTTCACCCCCGCGGGTGTGCCCGCGTGCGGCGCGTCGATGCCGGTCGCGGTGACCGGCGCCGTGGAGCTCGCGTACTGAACGGCCGGTGAACTTTTCCGTCCGCTACGCGTAACAAGCAGGGCACTTCGTGCGTACTGCTTCCAGACGCCCAAATCGTCGATTGGCTGACTCGTGACGCTGCCGTACCCGCCCCTCGAGGGCACCGGCGGCCACCCGTCGCCGGCCGGCGGGGTGTCACCCGGGTGCTCCTCCGACAGCGCAGGCGGAGTGGCACCCGGGGCGCCAGGATCCGGGGCGACCGCGCGGGGGCCGGCCGCCCCCGGATCCGCCGGTGTGCCGCGCGGGACGACCGCGCGGCACACCGGGACGGCGCTCCTGCTGGCCCTCTGCCTCGGCGCCTGCGGTACGACCGCACCCACCGCAGCGCCGCGTACGTCCCCCGCTCCCGCTCGTTCGTCGGCCGCGCCGGTCAGCGCCGCGCCGACGTTGTCGTCGAGCCCCGCCGCGGCCGCGCAGGGCACGACCCCGGCCGGCGTGCCGGCCCGCCGGTCCGCGCCGGCCGCCAGCCGCGGCGCGGACCCCTCTGCCGACCCGCCCCTGCCCTCTGGGCTGCCGTCGTCGGCGCCGTTGCGCGTCACGCTGGCCCGCGACTGCGTCACCCCTGGCGCCGAGCAGCACGTCGTCGTGGTGACGGTCGCGGGGGCGTTCGTGGCGTTCGACAACCTGTACCCCGACCACCGCACCGGCGTCGTGCACGGCGGCGCGGAGCCGCGTGGCCGCGCCGACGGCGAGGGCCGCTTCACCGCGGCCTGGCGGGTCGCGCCGGGCACGCCGACAGGCCGCGTCCGGATCGACGTCGGCGTCTCGGCGCGGACCGGTTCGGCGATCACGATGGCCTACTACCGCCTCGCGGACCGCTGCTGAGCGGCGGCTGAGACTCGCGCGGGGCGGTGTGGGCATCGCCGCCCCGCGCGACTACCCACGAAGGCGTACGGAGCCGTGGCGCGCCCCCGGAGGGGGTGCCGGAGGCGCGCCACGGTCATCGGCCGCAACAGACGGCGTGCCCTCGCCGTCGGGGCTCGTGCGACCGCCCCCTGCCGGTGCCCACTACATCTCCGGCGTGGAGGTCTGCGCCGGACGGGGCCATGAGGAGGCGACCCCGCCCGGCAGTCGAGAAGGCGTTCACGGCACCGCCAGGAACTGCACCCGGGCACCCGACCGCACCGTGACGACGCCGGGGCGGGTGCCGCTCGCGCGCGTCGGCTGGTCGTTGCCCGTCGGCCAGGTCCCGCCCGGCTCCGGCACCTTCGCGAGGAACGTCCAGTCCCCGCGCCGCGGCGCCCTGCCCCGGTGGGCGAGCCGGTAGACCATGCGGTTGGTCGCCACGATGACGGCGTCGCCGTTGGCGAAGGAGGCCACGGTGGCGTCCTTCAACGGCGTCGTGTGCGTCGGGGGCACGGCGAGGGAGAACGTCTGCCCGCCGTCGCCCGACCACGACGCGACGGGAGTGTCCTCGCCGGTCCCGTTGCTCTTCCCGCCGAGCACGAGGACGCGTGCCGCGCCGCCCTTGCGCGGCCACGCGACGTCGGCGACCTCCCACGTCGGCTTGTCGCCCGCCGCGTACGCCGGCCACGGGTCCACCGGCGACCACGACGCGCCGCCGTCGGTCGACCGGCGCAGGCCGGTGAGCCTCTCGTCGTCGACGGCCGTACGGCCGCCCCACTCCCAGAGCTCGTCCGGCCGCCACGGGCTGGCCGCGAACCCGACGATGCTCGCGGGGGCCTTCGGGTCGGGGAGCGTCGTGCGCATCGCCCACGTCTTTCCGCCGTCGGCGCTGCGGTGGTACGTCACCCCGCCCGCGACGCCGGGCACCGCGGCGTACGTCACGCCGCCCGCGGTGTGCAGTGACGGCACCCAGGGGCCCTGCTTGCCGAACGTCGCGGGGAACTCCGTCGCGGCCGTCCAGTCGCGGTAGCCGTCGTCGCTGCGGACGACGACGAGCCGCCCGGGCTGCGACGGCTGCGGGACGGTGTGCACGAGCAGGAGCACGCGCGTGCGGTTGCCGGGCGCGCGGCTGGCGTCGATGCCGATGATCGCGCCGGTGTCGGCGTCGGGGACGGTGACGGCCGGTGCCGCGGGGAGGCGGTAGACCTGTGTCCACGAGCAGCCGCCGTCGTTGCTGCGCAGGAGGAACGCGCCCGCCGCCGCGAACACGACCCGCGGGTTGACCGGGTCGATCGCGCTCGCGCGGATCGCGCCGCCGCCGCCGTGCCAGATCGTGTGGACCTGCGAGTTCTCCGGCGCCTTCGGCGTGGAGACGTACCAGGTCCGCAACCGGTCGGCGCGCCCCCGCCCGCACGGCGCGGCATCGGCAGGGACCGCCGCCGGCGCGGCCAGCAGAGACAGGCACGCGAGAGCCCGTAGGCGTCGCACGATGGTGGTACCCCCGTAGACGAAGTGGATCGGTCTGGAAGGTACGAGCGAACGGAGCCGCCATTACGGGATGTGGCGCGAAGGCGTCACGCGCCCGGCCCTATTGGCGTAGAGACGCCTGCTAACGGCAGGGGCGCAGCCGCAGCTCGGTGACGTAGTCGTCGGGCGCGCCGGCCTTCTCGGCGGCGTCGGCCATGGCCGCGAGGTACGCCGGCGAGGGCAGGCCGCCCTCGTAGTCGTTGAGGACGTACGTCCACGCGAGCTGCTCGCCGTCGAGGGTCTGTACGCGCAGGTGGATCTTCGAGTAGAGGCCCATGCTGACGCCGTCCCAGTCGTCGAGCCGGTGCTCGTCGTGGGCCTCGACGTCGTAGAGGACGACGTAGACCTGGGACTCGGGCTCCTCGACGATCGTCGCGAGGGCGCCCTCCCACCCGATCGACTCGCCGCCGAACGCGATGCGCCAGCCGACCAGCCACCCCGTGCCGACGGCAGGGCTGTGCGGACACCGGAACTTCATCTGGCCGGTGTCCATGTTCGAGCCGTAAGCCGCGTAGAGGGCCATGCTGCGAAGATTAGCGGGACCCGGGAGGAGAGCACGTGCGCATCGTCATCGTCGGCGGCGGTCCGGCGGGGTACGAGTCGGCCCTCGTCGCGCGCCAGCTCGGCGCCGAGGTGACCGTCGTCGACCGTGACGGGCTCGGCGGTGCCTGCGTCCTCACCGACTGCGTGCCGTCGAAGACGCTCATCGCGACGTCCGACGCGATGACCGACCTCGCCACCGCGGGCTCGCTCGGCATCCGCTTCCGCAAGGCGGGCGACGCGACGTGGGAGGACGAGGACCCGGACGCGCCGCCGGAGGCCGTGTCCGTCGACCCGCCGACGGTGTTCGCGCGGGTCAAGACGCTGGCGTTGCAGCAGAGCCTCGACATCACGCAGCGGCTCGCGCGCGAGGGGGTCCACGTCGTGCAGGGGTCCGGGCGGCTCGTCGACAACCGCCATGTGGCCGTACGCCGCGCGCACAGTGACACCGACGACGTGCTCGAGGCCGACATCGTGCTGCTCGCCCTCGGCGCGCACCCGCGGATCGTCCCCGGGGCCGAGCCCGACGGCGAGCGGATCCTGACCTGGCGTGACGTGTACGACCTGCCCGAGCTGCCCGACCACCTCGTCGTCGTGGGGTCGGGCGTGACGGGGGCGGAGTTCGCGGGGGCGTTCCAGGCGATGGGCTCGCAGGTCACGCTCGTCTCGTCACGCGACCGCGTGCTGCCCGGCGAGGACGCCGACGCCGCCGGCGTCATCGAGGCGATCTTCGCGCGGCGCGGCATGACGATCCTCAACGGCTCCCGCGCCGTCGCCGCGCAGAACACCGGCTCCGGCGTCGTCGTCACGCTCGAGGACGGCCGTACGGTCGAGGGCTCGCACGCGCTCATGACCGTGGGCTCCGTACCGTCCACGGCCGGCCTCGGGCTGGAGGACGTCGGCGTGAAGCTCGACGAGGGCGGCTACATCGGCGTCGACAAGGTCAGCCGTACGGCGGTGCACAACATCTACGCCGCCGGCGACTGCACCGGCGTCCTCATGCTCGCCTCCGTCGCGGCGATGCAGGGGCGGATCGCGATGTGGCACGCGCTCGGCGAGGCCGTCGAGCCGATCCGCCTCGGCAACGTCTCCGCCACGATCTTCACCGATCCCGAGATCGCGACCGTGGGCGTCCGGCAGGCCGACGTCGACGCCGGCAAGGTCTACGGCGTCGTCAAGAAGCTGCCGCTCGCCACCAACGCGCGCGCCAAGATGCAGGGCATCACCGACGGCTTCGTCAAGCTCATCTGCCGGCCCGAGTCGGGGAAGCTGCTCGGCGGCGTCGTCGTCGCGCCGCACGCGTCCGAGCTGATCCTGCCGATCACCATGGCGGTGTCGCTCGGGCTCAACGTCGACCAGGTGGCGCACACGTTCTCGATCTACCCGTCGCTGTCGGGCTCGCTGACCGAGGCCGCGCGCCAGCTCCACCAGGGGTAGCGGCGCGGGCGTCGCGACCGCGCGCGTTCCTTGAAGATCATCACGCGTGAGACCGCTGTGTGGGCTGCAAGGTACGTGACGGCGTCAGGGTGCGCCGATCGTCGAGACACCAGGGAAAGCCGCGCGGGCGTCGTACTCCTCGGGGACCCCTCACACCCAGGAGCACCCATGCGCCGCCTGCTCGCCGCCACGGTCCTCGCCGCCGCCGCCCTAGAGCCCGCGGCGTCCGCGCAGCCGGACCTGCCCTGCGACGGCTGGGTGCACGGCTGCTACGTCCCCGCGTACGTCTACGACGTCTGCGAGCGCCGTCAGGTCGACTGCGGCATCATCCCCTGACCCGCCGGGGCGAGGTCAGTCCTTGATCTCGCAGATGACGGCACCGCTCGTCACGACCTCGCCGACCGTCGCGGTGAGCTTGGTGATCGTGCCGGCCTTGTGGGCGTTGAGCGGCTGCTCCATCTTCATCGCCTCCAGCACGACGACGAGGTCGCCGGCCGCGACGGTGTCGCCCTCGGCGACGTCGACCTTGACGATCGTGCCCTGCATCGGCGAGGCGAGCGCGTCGCCGCTCGCGGCCGCACCGGCCTTCGCGCCGCCGGAACGCTTCGGCGCCGCCTTGGCCGGGCCGGCCGAGCCGCTGCTCGCGCCGAGGCCCGCGGGCAGCACGACCTCGAGCCGCTTGCCGCCGACCTCGACCACGACCGCCTCGCGCGGCGCCGCGTCCTCGGTGCTCGCGGCACCGGCGTACGGCTCGATGACGTTGTCGAACTCCGTCTCGATCCACCGCGTGTGCACGTCGAACGACTCCGCGAACGCCGGGTCCTCGACCACCGCACGGTGGAACGGCAGTGCCGTCGCCATGCCCTCGACGCGGAACTCCGCGAGCGCTCGGCGGGACCGCTCCAGCGCCTCCTGACGGGTGGCGCCGTACACGACGAGCTTGGCGAGCAGCGAGTCGAACGCCTGCCCGATCACCGTGCCCGTCGTCACGCCGGAGTCGAGCCGGATGCCGGGCCCCTCGGGCGGCGACCACACCGTGACGGTGCCGGGCGCGGGGAGGAACGAGCGCCCAGGGTCCTCGCCGTTGATGCGGAACTCGAACGCGTGCCCGCGCGGCTCGGGGGTGCCGTACTCCAGCCGTCCGCCGTCGGCGATGCGGAACTGCTCGCGCACGAGGTCGAGCCCGGTGACGAGCTCCGTGACGGGGTGCTCGACCTGGAGGCGGGTGTTGACCTCGAGGAACGACACCGTCCCGTCCTGCCCGACGAGGAACTCCACGGTGCCGGCGCTGACGTAGCCGGCCTTCTCGCAGATCGCGCGGGCGGCGTCGTGGATGGCGGTGCGCTGCTCCGTCGTGAGGTTGGGCGCGGGGGCCTCCTCGACGAGCTTCTGGTGGCGGCGCTGCAGCGAGCAGTCGCGGTCGCCGACGACGACGACGGTGCCGTGGGTGTCGCCGAGGACCTGCACCTCGACGTGCCGCGGGCGGTCGAGGTAGCGCTCCACGAAGCACTCGCCGCGCCCGAACGCCACCTCCGCCTCGCGCACCGCGGAGGCGAACAGCTCGGGGACCTCCTCCATCGTGCGCGCGACCTTGAGGCCGCGGCCGCCGCCGCCGAACGCCGCCTTGATCGCGACCGGCAGCCCGTGCTTCTTCGCGAACGCGACGACCTCGTCGGCGCCGGACACCGGGTCCGTGGTGCCGGGGACGAGCGGCGCGCCGACGGCCAGCGCGATGTGCCGCGCCTCGACCTTGTCCCCGAGCCTGCGGATCGCCTCGGGGGTCGGCCCGATCCACGTCAGCCCGGCGTCGACCACGGCCTGCGCGAACTCGGCGTTCTCGGAGAGGAAGCCGTAGCCCGGATGCACGGCGTCGGCACCCGACTTGGCCGCGGCCTCCAGCACCTTGTCGATGCGGAGGTACGACTCGCCGGGCGTGCTGCCGCCCAGGGCGTACGCCTCGTCGGCGGCCTTGACGTGCACCGCGTCGAGATCCGGCTCCGCGTAGACGGCGACCGACACGAGGCCGTGGTCGCGGCAGGCGCGGGCGACGCGCACCGCGATCTCCCCGCGGTTGGCGATGAGTACCTTGCGCAAAGCGCGCGCCCCTTCCGGCTCCGAGCCCGATTCGATGGAAGTCTAGGGGGCCTGAGAGAATGTCCCGGAACGCACACGACCCACGAAGGAGACCCCCGTGGCCCGGTCCGGCCTCGCGACGACTCTTGCCGCGCTGGCGCTCGCCACGACGGCGTGCAGCCTCCCGGAGGCGCCCGAGCGTGAGGCGCGCACCAACGAGCACGCCGCGCGCGGCAAGCCGTACCCCACGCTGGCGCCCAAGGACGCGTCCGCCGAGACGCTCGACGTCGAGGCCGCGCCCAACCCCGCGACCGCGTGGAAGAAGTCGGTCTACGAGGCCAAGGCCGGCGTCGTCAACATCTCCTTCAGCGCCCCCGCGGGCAGCAACCACAACCTCAACCTCGTCGGCCCCGGCGCGCCGTACCCGCTGCTGTGGGGCACCGAGGCGGGCTCGCCGGCCGACAAGCTGACGCACGCGGTGACGTTGCAGAAGGGCTCGTACACGTTCTACTGCTCCGTCCAGGGCCACCGGACCGGCGGCATGGAAGGCAAGATCACCGTCTCCTAGGAGGGTCTCCACGACGGCGGCGCGAAGAACTCCAGCGCGATGCCGTCGGGGTCGCGGAACGACACGCCCGACCCGTAGCCCTCGTCGACGATGCCGCCGTGGGTGACGCCGAGCTCGTCCAGCCGGCTCGCCCACTTCTCCAGCTCGCCCCGGTTCGCGCGGGCGAACGACAGGTGGTCGAGGTCCTGGCGCCGTTCGTCGAACGTCTCCGGCTTGGGGTCGGGGAACTGGTGCAGGCCGATCAGCGTCGAGCCGATCGACCACACGACGTGCCGGAACGGCCCGGTGTCCTCGTCAAGCACCGCGGGGGCGCCGAAGAGGCGCTCGTACCAGGGGCGCGGCGGCCGAGGTCGCCGACGGTCAGCGCGACGTGGTGGATGGTGGGGAAGTCGGACATGTCGGGACTCCTCCCACTCGGTGCCGCCGACCGCAGTGGGTGGAGCTCGCGCGTGGCTACCAGGCGGCGCGGGTACGGGCGTCGCGGGCGGCCGCGCGCCACGCCCCGGGCCCCGGTGAGGGCAGCGCGCGGCGGGGCTGCGGGCGCGCCCACTCGGACGTACGCGGAGGCTCGGTCTCCGTGTCTCCGCCGCGCGCCGCGAGCACCGCGACGAGCGCCGCGACCTCCTCGGTCGTGGCGTCTCCCCGGATCACACGCAGAGCCGGCTCGACGGGCGGGGTCCCCGCCGCGCCGCGCAGCGGCGTGGTGGGGTGCCTCATAGCGGGATGTTGCCGTGCTTCTTGGGGGGCAGGGACTCGCGCTTCGTACGCAGCTGCCGTAGCGCCCGGATGACCTGGCCGCGCGTCTCCGACGGCGCGATGACGGCGTCGACGTAGCCGCGCTCGGCGGCGATGTACGGCGTCGCGAAGTGCAGGTTGTAGTCCTCGACGAGCTCCGCGCGCTTGGACTCCGCGGCGTCCGGGCCGGCCGCCGCGAGCTCCTTGCGGAACACGATGTTCACCGCACCCTGCGCGCCCATGACGGCGATCTCCGCGGTCGGCCAGGCGAGGTTGACGTCGGCCCGCAGGTGCTTGCTGCCCATGACGTCGTACGCCCCGCCGTACGCCTTGCGCGTGATGACCGTCACCTTCGGCACGGTGGCCTCGGCGTAGGCGTAGATGAGCTTGGCGCCGCGCCGGATGATGCCCTCCCACTCCTGCCCGGTGCCGGGCAGGAAGCCTGGTACGTCGACGAAGGTCACGACAGGGACGTTGAACGCGTCGCACGTCCGGACGAAGCGCGCGGCCTTCTCCGACGCGTCGATGTCGAGGCAGCCGGCGAAGTGCATCGGCTGGTTGGCGACGACGCCGACGGACCGGCCGTCGATGCGCCCGAAGCCGCAGATCATGTTCTGCGCGAACAGCGCGTGCACCTCGAGGAACTCGCCCTCGTCGAGCACGTGCTCGATGACGGAGTGCATGTCGTACGGCTGGTTCGACGAGTCGGGGATCAGCGTGTCGAGCTCGAGGTCGAGTGCGTCGAGGTCGGTCTCCTCGGCGTACGCCGGCGGGTCCTCGAGGTTGTTGTCGGGCAGGTACGACAGCAGCGCGCGGGCGATGTCGAGGCAGTCGTTCTCGTCGGCGGCGACGAAGTGCGCGACGCCCGACTTCGTGTTGTGCGTGTGCGCGCCGCCGAGGTCCTCGAACTCCACGTCCTCGCCGGTGACGGTCTTGATGACGTCGGGGCCGGTGATGAACATGTGCGAGGTCTTGTCGACCATGAGCGTGAAGTCGGTGATGGCCGGCGAGTAGACCGCGCCGCCCGCGCACGGGCCCATGATCAGCGAGAGCTGCGGGACCACCCCGGACGCCATGACGTTGCGGTAGAAGATCTCGCCGTAGAGGCCGAGCGATACGACGCCCTCCTGGATGCGCGCGCCGCCCGAGTCGTTGATGCCGACGACGGGGCAGCCGGTCTTCAGCGCGAGGTCCATGACCTTGACGATCTTCTCGCCGAACACCTCGCCGAGGCTCCCGCCGAACACCGTGAAGTCCTGCGAGAACACGCAGACCTTGCGGCCGTCGACGGTGCCGTAGCCGGTGACGACGCCGTCGCCGTACGGCCGGTTCTTCGCGACGCCGAAGTCGTGCGCGCGGTGCCGAGCCAGCGCGTCGGTCTCGACGAACGACCCAGGGTCGAGGAACGCCTCGATCCGCTCGCGCGCGGTCATCTTGCCCTTGGCGTGCTGGCTCTCGACGGCCTTCTCCGAGCCCGCGTGGATCGCCTCGTCGCGCTTGTGGTGCAGCCGCGCGAGCTTGCCCGCGGTGGTGTGGAGATCGACGGGGGGTACGCCGTGCGCGCCTTCGCTCATGGCTCCGTATCGTAGGGGCGCGATGTACGAGGACCTGGACCGGCCGCCGCTCCAGGCCCGTGCGCTCAATCGTTCACTGCCGTCGCCGTGGCGCGAGGTGCGCGTTCTCGACTCGATCGGCTCCACCAACGACTACGTCGCCACCCTCGCCCGCGCGGGCGAGCGCGAGGGGCTCGTCGTCGTCGCGGAGCACCAGTTCCTCGGCCGCGGCAGGCTCGACCGCAACTGGGCGTCGCCGCCGCGCGCGGGGCTGACGTTCTCGATGCTGCTGCGGCCCTCGGTACCGGTCGCCGTACGCGCCTGGGTGCCGCTGCTGCTCGCCGCCGCGGCGGCCGAGGCCGTGTCCGCGCGCTGCGACCTCGACGTCGTACTCAAGTGGCCGAACGACCTCCTCGTGGGCGGCCGCAAGACCGGCGGCGTCCTCGCCGAGGCCACGGGGGACGCCGTGATCGTCGGCATGGGCCTCAACGTCGCCAACACCCGCGACGAGCTGCCCCGCCCCGACGCGACGTCGCTGTCGCTGGAGACAGGCGCGCCGGTGGACCGGACGCCGTTGCTGCTCGCGATGCTGCGGGCGATGGGGCCGGCGTACGCGACGTGGGACGGCGACCCGGAGGCCGCCGCGCACCGCTACCGGGAGCGCTGCGACACCATCGGCCGCGACGTGTCCGTGGCGCTGCCTGGCGAGCGGACGCTGGTCGGCGAGGCGGTGGACGTGGACGCGAGCGGCTGCCTCGTCGTCCGCGCCGCCGACGGCACGACGACCGCCGTGTCGGCGGGCGACGTCGTGCACGTACGCCCTGCCTGAGCGCCCGGTCTTGGCCGCCGCCTTACGTGATCTTGGCTGCGTTCGTGCTGCTCCAGCGACACAAACGCAGCCAAGATCACGATTTTCGGGGTGGCGGCGGCGGCGCTCACGCGCCGCTCCCACTCAGCCCACGCGGTACGTCTTGCTGTCCGGGAACGTCACGCGGCCGTCCTCCGCCGACGACTCCCACGCCGTGAACACGACGTCGCCGGTCGTGCCCGCGGGGAGCGTGACGTTGACGGTGAAGTTGCCGCGCGCGGGCGCGCCGTTCGTCGCGGTGACGAAGCCGTGCGCGAGCTGCGTGCTGCTGCCGGGCCGCGTGACCGCCCACGACACCGTCGCCTCGAACACCGCCGCCGTGCCGGTGACCGTGAACTTGCGCGTCACCTTGGCGTTGAGCGCGGGCTCGACGACCCAGATCGGCGCGATGGTGTCGATCTGCGCGGCGCGCTTCAACGTCGTGCTCGTGTCCACGCGCCCCCACAGCGTCGGCTCGGTCTTGCCGTCGAAGCGCAGGCGGACGGTCGTGATCGACGGCGCGGCCGCGGTGACGGTGTGGACCAGCTGCTGCAACGACGCCAGCTCCATCGCGCGCGTCGTCTTCACCGACCGCGCGTTGGCGGAGAGGTCGACGGTGGCCACCGCGCCGGACGTCGCGATGCCGGCGATCTTGGTGCCGGACGGCCAGAGCGAGTAGTAGTCGGAGTCGGACGGCGCGAGGTGCAGCATCGCGTCGAGGGCGGCGTTGACGACGCCGGTGGACTTGGGCACGGAGCGGAACTCACGGAACAGCACCGGCCGGTCCTGCGTACCGCCGAGGTAGTAGACGGGTACCCGCATCTTCTCGGTGGACGTCGCCGTCGGGCTCGGGCTGACCGACGCCGACGCCGTCGCCGAGGGCGTCGCCGACGGGGTCTGCGTGGCCGGCGGGGTCGTCGCGGTCGCGCCCGGTGTGGTGCCGTCCTCGCCGCATGCCGTGAGGGCGAGCACGGCTACGACGGCGGCGATCAGGCGGCGGCTCATGGGTTGCTCCTCGGTGCGGCTGTCGAGTTCCTACCGCCACTGACGCGCGAGGTGGGGGAGAAGTTGCGCTCCGACGTGCCACGATTCGGCATACGCGACGAGAGGCAGGGACGACGTGGGCTACCCGAAGCGGCTGCTGAACCCCGACGAGGACATCGTCTTCGACCTGCACCCGCACTGGAAGGCACTCGTCATCCCGACGCTGCTGGCGCCGGTGATCGTGTTCGCGGCGACGTTCGGCGCGGGCAAGATCCCCGAGGGCGACAACCAGGGCACGCTGCGCGCCGTGGTGGCGCTGCTGGCGGTGATCGCGTTCGTGTGGCTGGTCGTGGCGCCGTACGTGAAGTGGATGACCACGCACTTCGTCCTCACGACCCGGCGGGTGCTCATGCGCGAGGGGCTCATCGCGCGCAAGGGCCGCGACATCCCGATCTTCCGGATCAACGACGTGACGTTCGAGCACACCGTCCTCGAACGCATCCTCGGCGCCGGCACGCTCGTCGTGGAGAGCGCCGGCGAACGCGGCCAGGTGACGTTGAGCGACATCCCGCACGTCGAGGACGTGCAGCGGCAGATCTACTCTCTCATCGACGCCGACGACGCCCGCCGCCGTACGTCCCCGGGACCGGACCCCGCGCCCGAGTAGGCGGCGGAGGGGCTGCCCTACACTGCCCCGTTATGACCCGATTCCTGCTCGCGGGCGCCACCGCCGTTCTGGCCCTGGTCGCCACCCCCTCCGCGCAGGCCGCCCTCTGCGACCTGAAGAACCCCGTCCAGACCTGCCGCGCCACCGCCGGCGAGATCGCGTGCGGTGAGACCGGCGAGAAGTGCGGCATCGCCCGCTGCTACTACTGGACCGACTACCCGACCTGCCTCTACTAAGCCGGAGATCCCCCTCATGACCCGCATCCTGCTGGCCTGCTCCCTCGCGGCCGCCGCGCTCCTCACGCCCTCGGCCGCGAGCGCGGAGGAGTGCACCGTCCGTCAGTGCTGCGTCTACCCGTACGACGGCGGCTGGTGCGTCACGCCCCTCCCGCTGCCCGACGGGTACGAGATCAACGACGTGTGCGTCTACCCGTACGACGGCGGCTGGTGCCTCTCCGAGGTCCTTCCCGAGTTCAACTGATCCGGCTCGCCGACCGCGTCGTCGGCGACGCCGCCGTACGCCGCGGCCTCGCCCGTCGGGTCCTCGGCGATCTGCGTCTGGTCGGGTGCGCCCGTCGCGTCCTGCGTGGCGGCCTGCTCCGCCGCGGCCACGCGCGGGTCGATGCCTGCGTTCTCCGTCATGCGCTCGGGGTACCCTGCCCGCCGTGTCAGACACCATCTCCGTACGCCGCCACGGCCACGTCGCCGAGATCGTCCTCGACCGGCCGCAGGCCCACAACGCGCTGTCCACCGAGATGGCGCGCGCCCTCGCCGCCGCGTGCGCCGAGGTCGGCGCCGACCGGGGGGTACGCGCCGTCGTCCTGTCGGCGAGCGGAGAGAAGGCGTTCTGCGTCGGCGCGGACCTCAAGGAGCGCAACGGCTTCAGCGACGCCGACCTGATGCGGCAGCGCCCGCACTTCAGGGCGGCGTTCGGCGGCGTCATGGACCTCCCGCAGCCGACGGTGGCGGCGGTGTTCGGCTTCGCGCTGGGCGGCGGCTGCGAGTTCGCGCTCGCCTGCGACCTCATCGTGGCCGAGGACAACGCCGTCTTCGGCCTCCCCGAGGTCACCGTCGGCGTCGTGCCGGGCGGTGGCGGTACCCAGACGCTCGTCCGCCGCGTCGGCTGGTCGCGCGCGGCCGACCTCATCTTCACGGGGCGGAAGGTCGCGGCCGCCGAGGCGTACGAGCTCGGCATCGTCAACCGCCTCGTCGCCGCCGGCACCGCCCGCGACGAGGCGCTGGGCCTCGCCGAGACGATCGCGAAGAACTCGCCGGTCGGAATCCGCGCGGCGAAGCAGGCGTTGCGGCTCGGTGCGGGCGTGGACCTGCGCGCGGGCCTCGACATCGAGGACGCCGCGTGGCGCACGGTGGCGTTCTCCGGCGACCGCCGCGAGGGCGTGGCGGCGTTCAACGAGAAGCGGACGCCCGACTGGCCGGGAGAGTGACCGAGTGAGCGACCTACCCAAGGCGATCAGCCTGCGCGAGGTCGGACCGCGTGACGGCCTGCAGAACGAGGCCCCCGTCCCGACCGAGGCCAAGGTCGCGCTCATCGACGCGCTGTCCCGCACCGGCGTCGGCCGGATCGAGGCGGTGTCGTTCGTGCACCCCAAGGCCATCCCGCAGATGGCAGACGCCGACGACGTGTGGCAGCGCATCGACCGCGCCGCCGACGTCCGCTACTCCGCGCTGGTGCCCAACCTCCGCGGCGCCGAACGCGCTCTCGCCCAGGGCTTCCGCGAGATCGAGGTCGTCGTCTCGGCGTCCGACACGCACAACCGCAAGAACGTCAACCGCTCCACCGAGGAGTCTCTCGACGACATCGCCGCGGTGATCCAGGCCGCGCACGACGCGCAGGCCACGTGCCAGGTCATCGTCAGCACGGCGTTCGGCTGTCCGTACGAGGGCGACGTCCCCGTCGAGCGCGTCCTCTGGGCCGCGGGCCGCGCGCTGAACGACGGCGCCGACGGCATCTCGTACGGCGACACGACCGGCATGGCGACACCGGGCCGCGTCACCGCGCTCGTCGGCGAGACGCGGATGGCGCACCCCGACGCCGCGCTGAACCTCCACTTCCACAACACCCGCGGCACCGGCCTCGCCAACGTCCTCGCCGCCCTCCAGCTCGGCGTCACCGACTTCGACGCGTCGGTGGGCGGGCTCGGCGGCTGCCCCTACGCGCCAGGCGCGACCGGCAACGTCTGCACCGAGGACCTCGTGCACATGGTCGAGGACATGGGCGTGGCGACCGGTGTCGACCTCGACGCGATGCTCGACGCCGCGCGGCTGGCCGAGGGGCTCGTCGGGCGCACGCTGCCGTCGCAGGTGCTCCGCGCGGGGCCGCGCACGCGGCGTAGCGCGTGACGGCGTTCGGCGTCTCGAAGGGCTGATACCGCCCTAGACTCGCGGAACGTCGCTTTCGTGCCAGGGGGCCTTCGCATGACCCGTTCCGCCGCTCTCTCCCGCGCCGCCGCCGGCCTCGCGTCCGCCGCCGCGCTCGTCCTCCTCGCGGCGCCCGCGCCGCAGGTCGCGGGGGCGCGCCAGTACCGCGTGCCAGGCCCCGGCGAGGTCGTCCTCCCCGCCGGCCAGGGCATCCACGGTGAGTACGAGCCGCAAGTGCAGGTCGAGTCCGCCGCCATCGCCGACCTCGACGCGGCAGGCAACCAGCACCTGTACGAGACGCAGGCGCGCGCGCTGCCCGCGGCGTACCCCACGCGCACGTGGGAGAACGTCGGCCCCCTCGGCCAGGACGACCCCGCCGACTACCCCACCGGCGCCGTCCGCTTCGCGCGCAGCGCGGGCATGGGCTCGACGATCGTCGTGGACCCCGCCGACCCGACAGGCAGCTCCGTCTACGCCGGCAACATGGGCGGCCTCTGGCACTCGCAGGACGCCGGCAAGACGTGGACCGCGCTGTCCGACGGCAAGCTCTCCCGCGCCGCCGTCGGCGCCATCGCCGTCGACCCGGCGGACCCCGACAAGCTCTACGTCGGCACCGGCATCGGCTACCTCACGACGTCCGGCGACGCGCCGGGCTCGGGTCTCTGGGTCAGCCACGACCGCGGCAAGACGTTCCAGCGCCCGGCCAAGAACATACGCGGGTACGCCACCCACGACATCGCGGTCACCGGCGGCGACGTCGTCGCGGGCACGAGCAACGGCGTCTACGTCTCGACCGACGACGGCGCGACGTTCGTGCGCGTCGCGCTGCCCAGCAACGCCGACCACAGCGGCGAGGCGAAGGGCGCGTACGCCAACTGGATCAGCGCCGTCTCCGTCAACCCGCTCGACCCGCAGGAGGTCACCGTCGCGGTCGGCCTCGCGCAGGGCAAGAAGCCCGGTCCTGACGGCCAGCCCCTGTCGCCGGGCAACGGGCTCTACCGTTCGACGACCGGTGCGATGGGTCCGTACGAGTTCCTGGCCAGCACCAGCGGCCTGACCAACCCGAAGGCGTCGAGCGACCCCATCGGCCGCATCATGCTGTCGCACGTCAAGAACTCCGGCGGCGACACGTCGGTCCTCTGGGCGATCGTGTCCGACGCCAAGCTGGCGTACGGCGGCGCCGTCGCCGGCGAGACCGGCGACCTCGTTGGCGGCACCACCGGCGAGACCCTCAACGTCACCAACACGCAGCTCAACGGCCTCTACCGCTCCGACGACAACGGCGCGACGTGGACCATGAAGGCCAACCCCGACATCCTCGCCGCCGCCGTCAACGAGGGCCTCGGCATCTACCCGGCGCTCGGCTACGGCGTCGGCGTGCAGGCGTCGTACAACCTCTGGGTCGAGGCCGACCCGCGCGACCCCGACCAGGTCTACTTCGGCCTCGAAGAGGTCTTCCAGTCGGTGTCGGGCACCGAGGCAGGGCCGCAGCCGGGGGCGTTCGAGGTCATCCAGCGGTACTGGGACGTCTGCGGCACGACGACGTACCTCGAGAACGTCTTCAAGGGGCAGTCGTGCCCCGACCAGGTGCCGTACTACGGCGGCGTCTCGACCCACCCCGACCAGCACTGGGGCGCGCTCGTGACCACCGCGGACGGCGCGCGGATGTACACGGCGAACGACGGCGGCTACTACTGGCAGGACAGCCACGCGATCGAGGGCGGGCGCAACGGCTTCGACAACGACAACTGGACCGAGATGAACACCCTCGCCTCGGTGCAGCCGTACAAGGTCGCGCGCAAGCCGGACGGCGAGTACCTCACGGCGCTGCAGGACAACGGCGGCGGGTTCTTCGAGCGCGGCAAGACCGGCATCCTCGTGAGCAGCGGCGACGGCGTGAACGCGCTGGCCACCAGCGATCCGGACACGTGGTACTACTCCGCGCAGGGCGCGATCATCTACGTCACCACCGACCACGGGAAGACGATCCGCGCCATCCCCGCGGAGCTGACCGGGGCGACGTTCCTCTCGCCGGTGGCGATCGACCCGACCGACGACGACCACCTCGCCGTCGCCGGCCGCGACGTGCACGAGACGACCAAGGGCGCGGACACGCAGACGATCCTCGACCCGGTGGCGTACACCATCGTGCAGACCGACTGGACGCAGTCGTACGACGCGGGCACCGGCGAGGGCGAGTCGGTGCCAGGCACCAAGGCGGCGTACCAGTCGCAGGCCATCGCGATGCGCGACACCGCGGTCTACGTCGCCATCTGCTCGCTCTGCCGCAACACCCTCGGCGACCCGTCGCAGGTCAACGCGACCGTCGCGACCAACGTCGGCGAGTCCGGCTGCGAGCCGGCGAAGGCGTCCACCGAGTGCTGGCACACCGCGACCGGCAAGGGCCTGCCGCACAACTCGATCTGGAACCTCGCCATCGACCCCGCCGACGTGAAGACCATCTACGTCGTCCTCAACAACAACTCGCAGATCGGCTACGACCCGAAGATCGGCGGCACCCAGCGGGTCATGGTCAGCAAGGACGCCGGCGAGTCGTTCACCGACATCACCGGCAACCTGCCGCGGTCGCAGGCGCGCGACGTCGTCGTGCGCGACGGGCAGCTCGTCGTCGCGACCGACAACGGCGTCTTCACCGCGCCGCGTACAGGCAGGACGTGGTCGCGGCTCGGCGGCGGGCTCCCTGCCGTCCGGGTCAACGACCTGCACCTCGACCCGACCGGGCGCTACCTCACGGCGGCGGTCTACGGCCGCGGCGTCTGGTCGTTCGACTTCCAGAAGACGGCCGACAACTCGAACGGCCCGGGCCCCAAGGGCGAGCCGACCAAGCCGAAGCCGCCGGCCGCCGGACCTGGCATGCCGGCCACCGGCGCGAACGCCACGGTGTCCGTGCTCGCGGCGCTCGCGCTGGGTCTCGCCGTGGTGTCGCGCCGCGCGCGTCGGAGCGCCGCGTCGTAGCGAGCCGGCCCGGCACGCGCGGGCGCGGATGTTACCGGTGGGTACGGACCGCCAAAGTCACCGCCTGAGCGTGCCGCCGGGTCCGTACTCACCGGTAACTTCGCCAGGGGCGGCAGGTGCGGGCCGCGCGGTTGCCGGGTACTGAGGACGGCGTGGAGGTCGTTCCCGAGGTACGTCCCGAGACCTGGACCGAGCTGCTCGAGGTGCTCGCGGCGACCGACTGGCCGCAGGTGCACGGGCTGCGTACGCAGCTCGTCTACCGCGGCCTCACGTCGGCCGGCCGTCCGCTGCGTACGAGCCTCTCGCGGCTCGCCGCGGCGCCTGGCGACATCGAGCACCACCTCGTCCGCAACTTCCGCAAGTACGCGCGCTCGTGGCTCTCGCCGACGGACTCGGTGTGGGACTGGCTCTCGCTCGGCCAGCACCACGGGCTGCCGACGCGGCTGCTGGACTGGACGTTCTCGCCGTACGTCGCGCTCCACTTCGCCACCGCCGTACAGAGCGCGTACGACACCGACGGCGTCGTGTGGTGCGTCGACTACAGCTCCGTACACCAGCACCTGCCGGCCAAGCTCGGGGAGGTTTTGCGCAACGAGGGCGCCGACGTGTTCACGACCGAGCTGCTCGCGGACGCGGTGCCGGACATGGCGTCGTTCGACGGGCTGGCGGGGGAGACGGGGCCGTTCGCGGTGTTCTTCGAGCCGCCGTCGCTGGATGACCGGATCGTCAACCAGGCCGCGGTGTTCTCGGTGCTCGCGGGGTCGTGGGACGGCCTCGACGAGTGGCTCGGCGAGCACCCAGGCGTCGCGCGGCGCGTCGTCGTGCCGGCCGAGCTGAAGTGGGAGGCCCGCGACCGCCTCGACCAGGCGAACGTCACCGAACGCGTGCTCTTCCCCGGCCTCGACGGCCTCGCGCTCTGGCTGCGCCGCTACTACGGCCCGCGCCCCGCACGCTGACCGCTCTCCGTGCCCGTACGGTCACAAGATCACGGCTAGGCAAGATCGTCGCGCGGTGCCACGGTCGTGACGTGCGCCGGGACCGGCGCGAAATGGGGTGGACCATGGCCGACCTGATTGCCAAGAGCATCGACTCGCCGGACGAGACGAGGAAGTTCGCGGGGCACGGCTGGCTCGACGTCGTGCATCTCCCTGGGCTCCAGTTCGGGAAGGCGACGTTCCAGCCGGGCTGGCGCTGGTCGAACGACGTCAAGCCGATCGCGGGCACCGACTCGTGCCAGGTCGACCACCAGGGCTACGTCCTGTCGGGACGCATGGGCATCCGGATGGACGACGGCACCGAGGCCGAGGTCGGCCCCGGCGACGTGTTCGTCTGCCCGCCGGGACACGACGCGTGGACGATCGGCGACGAGGACTGCATCGTGGTCGACTTCGCCAGCGGCATGGGCGCGGACTACGCGAAGCCCGCGACCTGAGCGCTCGCCGGTACGCTCGGCCGTGTGACTGAGACGAACGTCCACGGCCATCCCCCGCTGTCCGAGCTGCGCGAGACCGTCGCCGCCGGTGGGCACCCGAAGTACCACGAGGCGAACGCCGCGAAGGGCAAGCTCTTCGCGCGCGAGCGGCTCGACCTGCTGCTGGACGAGGGGTCGTTCGTCGAGGACGGGCAGTTCGCCAACGTCATGGCCGGCGACCTGCCCGCCGACGGCGTCGTCACCGGCACCGGCCTCGTCGCGGGCCGCCCCGTGGCCGTCATGGCGAACGACTCCACGGTCAAGGCCGGCTCGTGGGGCGCGCGGACCGTCGAGAAGATCATCCGGATCATCGAGACGGCGTACCGGACCGGCGTGCCGATGGTCTACCTCGTCGACTCCGCCGGCGCGCGCATCACCGACCAGGTCGACCTGTTCCCCGGCCGACGCGGCGCGGGCAAGATCTTCCACACGCAGGTGCGCGCCAGCGGGTCGATCCCCCAGGTCTGCGCGCTGTTCGGGCCGAGCGCGGCCGGCGGGGCGTACATCCCGGCGTTCTGCGACATCGTCGTCATGGTCGAGGGCAACGCCTCGATGTACCTCGGCAGCCCGCGCATGGCCGAGATGGTCGTCGGCGAGAAGACGACGCTCGAGGAGATGGGCGGCGCGAAGATGCACTGCTCCGTCTCCGGCTGCGGCACGCACCTCGCGAAGACCGAGCCCGAGGCCATCGAGGTCGTCAAGCGCCATTTGTCGTACCTGCCGTCGAACTACCTCGGCACGCCGCCCTCGGCGGAGCCGCGCGAGCCGAAGGCCATCGACCTGCGCGCGCTGGTGCCGGCCGAGGAGCGCAAGGCGTTCGACATGCGGCGCTACGTCCAGGGCATCGTCGACGAGGACTCCTGGTACGAGATCCACGCGCTCTGGGCGCGCGAGCTCGTCGTCGGCTTCGGCCGGCTCGACGGCGAGGTGATCGGCGTCGTCGCCAACAACCCGATGCAGAAGGGCGGCGTGCTCTTCGTCGACAGCGCGGACAAGGCGACGAAGTTCATCCAGCTCTGTGACGCGTTCAACGTGCCGCTGCTGTTCCTCTCCGACGTCCCCGGTTTCATGATCGGCTCGGCGGTCGAGCGGCAGGGCATCATCCGGCACGGCGCCAAGATGATCACCGCCGTCTCCGAGGCCACCGTGCCGAAGGTCTCGGTGATCGTGCGCAAGGCGTACGGCGCGGGCCTCTACGCCATGGCGGGGCCGGGCTTCGAGCCCGACGCCTGCCTCGCGCTGCCCACCGCGATGATCGCCGTCATGGGTCCGGAGGCGGCCGTCAACGCCGTCTACGCCAACAAGATCGCCGCCATCGAGGACGAGGCCGAGCGCGACGAGTACGTGCGCGCCAAGCGCGAGGAGTACGAGACCGACATCGACGTCGTACGCCTCGCCTCCGAGCTCGTCGTGGACGGCATCGTCGAGCCCGAGGACCTGCGCGCCGAGCTCATCAAGCGCTACGCGGCGTACCGCGCGAAGGACCGGTCGTTCTCGCGCCGCAGGCACGGCGTCACGCCGGTCTGATGGCGCTGCCGCCTGGCTGGGCCGAGTCGGAGCTGTACTACGTCACGACGACCGGTCGGCGTACGGGCAACCCGCACGAGGTCGAGATCTGGTGCGTGGCGCACGGCGGCGCGCTGTACCTGATGGCGGGGTCGGGGGAGCGTTCGGACACGATCCGCAACGCCCGCGCCAACCCGTCCGTCACGGTCCGCGTGGGCGGCGACACGCGCCCTGCGACAGCGGCGCTCGTGACCGACCCCGCCGAGGACGCGGCGGTCCGCGCGGCGATGGTGGCGAAGTACGAGACGAAGCCCGGCGAGCTCGCGTCGTGGGGCGCGACGGCACTGCCGCTGCGGCTGGAGTTGAGTACCTGAGCGGATGCGCGCGGGGGGCCGTTCGCGGCAAAGTCGGACGTAACGACCACAGCCGTGGTGAGGTCGATGACGTCCGAGGGGGCAACCACCATGAACGTCGACCCGACCCGCTGCCCTGACTGCGGGGAGCCGCTGCGCGGCACGATGCGCTGTACGGGGTGCGGACTGCTGCTGCGCGGCTCTGACGCCCTGCGCCTCTGGCAGGTCTCCAACGACATCGACCGCCTCGAACGCGAGCGCGTGGCGCTGCTGGCCAGGCTGCGCACGCAGGACGAGCCCGCGCGCGAGCCCGCGATGACGGCGGCCGCGGCGACCTCGCCGTACGACGCCGCGCCGCGTCCTCCCGCGCCGCGCGCGACCCCGCCGGCCGAGCGCCGCGAGCCCTCGCCCGCGTACCACTGGACGCCGGACCGCACGCGTCCCGCGCCGAGGCCGCGCAAGGAGTGGACGCCGCAGCGCGTCCAGAACGTCCTCCTCGCCACCGGCGCGCTGCTGCTCGTCGTCGCGGCGATCGCGTTCACGGCGTTCACGTGGGGGCGGCTGCCCATCGGCGCGCGCGGCGCCATCATGCTGGCGGTCACGGGCATCACCGGCTGGAGTGCGCACTGGGTGCGCCGCCGCGGCCTCGACGCGTCGGCGGAGGCCATCGGCCTGCTGACGGTGCTGTTCGGCGTCGTCGACGCGTACGCCGCCCGCCGCGCCAACCTGGGCGGGCTCGCCGGCACCGACGCGGCGACGTACTGGTCGATCGCGAGCGGCGTCCTCGCCGCCGGCGCGGCCGGGTTCGCGCGGCTCGTGCCGGTACGCAGCGTCCGCTACGCCGCCCTCGCCGGCATCCAGCTACCGCTGGTCGTGACGGCGTTCCGGCTGCCGGGTCTCACCGACGCCGAACGCGGCGCGTACCTCGTCGTGCAGGCCGCGGTGCTGCTCGTGGCCGCGTACCGGCTCGGCGGGACGGCGTTCCCCGCAAGGGTCTGCGCGCTGGGCAACTGGGCGTTCGGCGTGCTGCTCGCGCTAGGCACGGCGTACGGCACGTCGGCCGAGGCCGACGTCCGCCTCGCGTCTGTCGTGCTCGTCGCGGCCGGCGCGGTCGCGCTGCTCTGGCCCGGCGACCGTACGGTCACGACCGGCATCACGACGCTCGCGGTCGTCGTCGCGGCGGTCGCGCCGGCGCGGCTGTCGCTGACGTTCGTGCAGCTGCCCGCCGCGATCTCGGCCATCGGCCTCCTCGCGCTCGTCGCCGCCGCGAGCGCCCCGCGCGCCTGGCGTCGCGGCCCGGTCGCCGTGGGCGCGGGAACGGTCGGCGTCGCCGTCGCGTTCGTCGCGCCGTGGGTGGTGCAGGCGCTGTTCGTGCCGCTGAGCTGGGTCGCCGAGCCGTGGGGGCTGACCGGCGACGTGCCCGCTCGTCAGGCACTCGGCGCGGAGGGCACCGAGTGGGGCGGCAGCGTCGTCACGCTCGCCGTCGTCGCTGTCGCGACGCTGGCGGCGTTCGTCACCGCGGAGGCGCTGGACCGCCGTCGCGACGCGCGCTGGTACGCCGTCGTCCTGGCGAGCTTCGCGGTCGTCCTCGTGCCGCTCGGCTTCGCGTCGTCGTACCGCGCCGCCCTGACCTGGTACGTCACCGCCTCGCTCGCCGCCCTCGCCGCGTCGTACGTCTTCCGCCGCTGGGTGGTCGCGGTGCCCGCGACGATCGTGCTCGCCGTCGCGACCGCGTGGTCACTCGCCGACACGCACGCGACGCTCGTCGTGCTGCTCGTCGTGGCGCTGGCGTACGCCGCGTACGCGGCGGTCTACGACTCCCTGCGCGACCCCTCGGCCGGCATCGCGTCGGCCGCCGCCGCCGGGTACGTCGTCGCGCTCGCCGCCTCCCGTGCCACGCCGCTCGACCGGATCGGCTTCCTGCTGGCGACGGCGTCGTTCGCGCTGCTCGCCGCGGCGTACGTGCTGCGCGGTCGCGTGACGTCCGTGGAGTACGTCGCGGGCGCGGCGTACGCCGTCGGCCTCGGTCTCGCGATGACCGGCACCGGCTGGCTCGCGTGGACGCTCGGCGGCGGCGCGATCGCCGTGGGTCTCGACGCGATCCGCCCCGAGCGGCGGCGCCTCGCCGGCCTCGCCGCGGTGCTCACGGCGGCCTGCGCGGCGGCGACGCCGGTGGCGTACGGGCTGGAGCCCGAGCAGGCGGCGTTCGTCGTCGCGGCGGTTGCGTGCGCGCTGTTCGCGGCGGGCGTGCTGCTGCGGCTCGAGGACGTCAGCGCGGTCGGCGCGCTCGCCTACGCCGGCGCGCTCGTCGTCACCGCGGGCGACCTGGAGTGGCTCGCGTACGCACTCGGCATCGGCGCGCTGACGGCCGGCGCGGCGGCGTTGCGCGACCGCGTGCTGGCGCCCGTCGCCGTCGCGCTGGCGATCGCTTTCGCGGGTGTCGAGGCGTACGTCCTCGGCGCGCCGCTGGACCGCAGCGGCTTCGTCGTCGCGCTCGCCGCGGCGGCCGCCGTGGGCATCGGCGCCTTGCTGCGCGGCGAGGACTGCGACCGGGTCGAGGTCGTGGCGGGGACGGCGTACGTCGTCTCGCTCGGCCTCGTCCTTCCCGACCTCGGCTGGCTGTCGTGGGTGCTCGCGGTCGGCGGCGTCACCTGTCTCGCCGACGCGCTGCGCGAGGACCGCCGCCGGCTCAACTGGGCGGCGACCGTGCTGCTCACCGCGTGGACGTGGGACAGGCTCTGGCTCGAGGACGTCACGATGCCCGAGGCGTACGCCGCCCCGGTCGCGATCCTCACGCTGGCGCTCGGCCACCTGCGCCGCCGCCGCGACCCGTCGACCGGGTCGTGGCAGGCGTACGGGCGGGGGCCGGTGGCGGCGTTCGCGCCGACGACGTACCTCGTGCTCGTCGACCCCGGCGTGACGCGTCCCGTGCTGCTGGCTGTGGCCGGGACCGCGGTGCTGCTGGCGGGTGTTCGCGAACGGCTGCAGGCGCCGTTGACGATCGGTGCCTTCGTGCTGGCCGTGGACGCGCTGGTGCAGCTCGCGCCGATGGCGGCTGCGCTGCCGAAGTGGGCGACGATCGGCGCGACCGGGCTGCTCGTGATCGCGGTCGGCGTGACGTACGAGGACCGGCGGCGCGACATGGCGCGGCTGCGGCAGACGTTCGACTCGCTGGCGTAGCGGTCAGCGCCAGGGCCAGTTGCGGGGGGTGGGCAGCGCCTTGGGCAGGTCGAGAACGAACAGCCGGGCGCCCGCTTGCGTCGTCTCGCCGGCCATCGTGCCGTGGACTCGCCACGTGGTCTTGCGTCGCGACCACGACGCCAGTGCGCCGCGGTCGGCAGGGCAGGTGAACGTCGGACGTGTGACGCCGCCGTCGAGCGTCAGCGTGCCCGCGCCGCGGGAGACCGTGCCGTTGTACGACTCGCTGCAGGGCGGCTCGCTGACGGCGATGCTGCCCGTCGTTCCGCCCGGCGCGCTTACGTCGCCGAACACCTCGGCGCCGGAGCCGAGCCCGTAGGCAGCCGCGATCGCGGTGTCCGCGCCGGCCGTGATCCGGTACGGGAACGTGACGCGCTTGATCGCCCAGCCCTTGGCCTTCGCGGAGTAGGTGACCGAGGCGCCCCGCGCGACGACGAACATCACGTTGTACCGGTCGTCGCCGGCGTCGTTGCGGATCGTGATGGCGCTGCCGGCGGACTGCGTGCTGGTGTCCGCCATGCAGACACCCTCGTCGCACAACGTGGTGCCGCCGCCGTTCGCCTTGACGTGGACACGGTCGGCCTCGCCGGAGAGCAGCACGCCCGCTAGGTCGAGCGAGACGATGCGGCTGCGGTCGATCGTCGCGACGACCATCGCGATCACAGACGGCTTGCTGCCCGGGGGTGCGTCGACCTGTAGGTCGAGAGCGGCGGCACCTGTCGTCGTCCGGTACGCGATCAACGCCAGCTGGCGATCGGGCGCGGCCGACACCGACCCGGCCATTTGCGCGAGCAAGCCGCTGGCCAGGGCGGCCGCGACGACCGTACGAGCGCGCATGTTCGTGGCTTTCGACAAGGGAAACCGAAATCCTTCGTGCGGGCAGGCGAACAATGTCCCCTGCCCGCACTAAGGCTGGTACTAGCAGCCCGCCGTCTTGTAGTGCGCGGCCGGGCGGTTGTCGTTGAACAATGCGAAGGCCTCAGTGCACACCTTGAGGTAGCCGGTCGACCGGGCCTGGATGGTGCCGGCGGCCGCAGCGGTGCCCGTCGGCGCGAACCCGGTCACGGCCGGGCCCCACACGGCACCGCTGACGGTGTCCTTGATCCAGCAGGAGATCGTCGTCGCGACAGGGACGGCGCCGCTCGTCGACGACGCCTGCGCCACGCCGCGGACGACGTAGGTGACGTAGTTCAGGTCGAGCGTCGCACCGGGACCGGCCTGGCAGTTCCCGTCGACACGGTTCGGACCGTAGTAGCCGCTCCCGCTGTCCAGCAGAAGCATGTCGGCGGACTCGATCGCCGACGCCGGAGCCGCGAAGGCTACCGCCGTGAGCGCCGCCGCGGACGCGAGCATGATCTTGCGCATGCGTAACTCCCCCTTGTTCTCAGAACGGCGCGCGCACACGCGCCGGGAGATATACGCAGGAAAGCGGGCTCCTCGTACGCCCGGCCTGAATTACGTCGTCGTCGTGATCGCGGCTTCGACGGGGGAGGGCAGGTCGGGGTCGGTCGCCGGCAGGAACACCCAGCGCTTGAACGACCAGAAGCGCCAGAGGGTCCCGAGGACGAGGCCGACGACGTTCGCGGCGATGTTCAGCGACAGCGGGTCGGTGCGGCCGAGGACGTAGCGGGTGAAGCCGAGGCAGGTCAGCGCGATGCCGAGGCCGATGCCGCTGAGGATGATGAAGAGCACGTACTCACGCCTGATCCCTGTGCGCGCACGGTGGGCGAACGACCAGTGCCTGTTCATGAAGTACGACGACGTCGCCGCGACGGTGACGGCCAGCGTCTTCGACGTCAGCGGGCCGATGCCGACCTGGAAGTGCAGGACGTTGAACAGCGCGATGTCGAGGACGGCGTTGAACGCCCCGACGATGCCGAACTTGGCGATCTCGTGGATCAGGACACCGAAGCGGTCGTACACGGTGCGGACGAGCGACACCGGCTCAGACTACCGGCGCCTCGCATGGGAGACTGCCGGAACGCCCAGCACCGTCCCGAGGAGCACGCCCGTGGTCGACATCCGGCTCAGCGACGAGCAGGAGACGTTCCGCAAGACCGTCGAGCAGTTCGCGCGCACCGTCGTCGCGCCCCGCGCCGAGGAGATGGACGAGTCGGGGGAGTTCCCGTACGACATCGTCCGCCAGATGGGCGAGCTGGGGCTGTTCGGTCTGCCGTTCCCCGAGGAGTACGGCGGCATGGGCGGCGACTACTTCACGCTCTGCCTCGCGCTGGAGGAGCTGGCCCGCGTCGACTCGTCGACCGCGATCACGCTCGAAGCCGGCGTCTCCCTCGGCGCGATGCCGGTCTACCGCTTCGGCACCGAGGAGCAGAAGCAGGAGTGGCTGCCGATGCTGTGCAGCGCCGAGGCGCTGGGCGCGTTCGGCCTGACCGAGCCCGGCGGCGGCTCCGACGCCGGCGCGACGCGGACCACCGCCAAGGTCGACTCGGGGCACTGGGTCGTCAACGGCACCAAGTGCTTCATCACCAACTCCGGCACCGACATCACGCGCCTCGTCACGGCGACGGCCGTGACGGGCGAGGAGTTCGACGGCCGCAAGGAGATCTCGTCGATCCTCGTGCCCGTGCCGCGCGACGGCTTCACGGTGTCGAAGAAGTACTCGAAAATCGGCTGGCACGCGTCCGACACCCGCGAGATCACGTTCACCGACTGCCGCGTCCCGGAGGAGAACCTCCTCGGCGAGCGCGGCCGCGGCTACGCCAACTTCCTCTCGATCCTCGACGAGGGGCGCATCGCGATCAGCGCCCTCGGCGTCGGGCTCGCGCAGGGCTGCGTGGACGAGTCGGTCAAGTACTCGAAGGAGCGCGAGGCGTTCGGCAAGCCGATCGCCAAGTACCAGGCGATCGCGTTCAAGATCGCCGACATGGAGATGCGCACGCACACCGCGCGGCTCGCGTACTACGCCGCCGCCGACCGGATGCTGCGCGGCGAGCCGTTCAAGAAGGAGGCGGCGATCGCCAAGCTGTACTCCTCCGAGATCGCCGTCACCAACGCCCGCGAGGCAGTCCAGGTGCACGGCGGCTACGGCTTCATCAACGAGTACCCCGTCGCGCGCTTCTACCGCGACTGCAAGATCCTCGAGATCGGCGAGGGCACCAGCGAGGTGCAGCGCATCCTCATCGCGCGCGAGCTCGGCCTGTAGAGCAGGACCCGACGCGACGCGAGCGAAGTACGCAGCCATGACCAGGACCCTCGTCGCCATCGCGGTTGCCGGCGCCGTCGCTCTGACCGGCGTCCCCGCGGACGCCGCCAAGCGCAAGCCGGTGACCCGCACGTACGACGTGCTGCTGCCGGTGCCGTACCCCGTCGAGGGTGAGGGCGGCGTGCACTGCGCGGAGGGGATCGACGGGCTGTCCCGCGACCTGCGGAAGTTCACGCTGCCCGCCGCCGTCGGCCAGCTCAAGGTCACCCTGAGCGGCTTCAAGGGCGACTGGGTCGTGGAGATCTACGACGCCAAGGGCCGCGTGCTCGGCTACGGCGCCGAGCTGAACCTCACGAGCGGCACGCGCCAGGCGTCGTACAAGAAGAAGCGCTCGCCCAAGGAGACGGTGACGATCGCGGTCTGCAACCTCGGCGGCACGCCGCAGGGCAAGGTCGTCTGGACGTTCACGTACGCCTGAGGCGGGGCGCGGCCCCTAGGCGGCGCCGAAGAACCGCGGCAGGTCCTGGGCCGGGCAGCGGTTGAGGACGACGGTCAGGCCGGCCGCGCGGGCGCGTTCCAGCGACGCCGGGTCGGGGAACACCGCGAGCTGCGTCCACACCGCCTTCGCGCCGATCGCGATCGCCTCGTCGACGTGCACGCCGGCCAGCTCGGAGCGGCGGAACAGGTCCACGACGTCGACCGGCCGCGGCACGTCCGCGAGCGACGGGTAGCAGGTCAGGCCGAGGACGCGCGAGTGGTTGGGGTTGACGGGGACGACGTCGTAGCCGCGTTCGATGAGCAGCTCGGCGACGCCGTACGACGACCGCCACGGGTCGTCGGACGCGCCCACGACCGCCCAGGTACGGCTCTCCGCCAGCACCTTCCGCGCGGTCTCGTCGTCCGTCCGCACACCGGCCCCCTCACCGTGAGCGCCGGCTCAGGAGGACGTCAGCAGGTCAGCAGTCTCGCCATGACGCCGTCCTCGGTGACCCAGCGCAGGGTCTCCCGTACGTTCCTCATCCTGCCCTGCTCGGGGATCGCCCGAACCGGGCGTTCCGCGACGTCGGTGAGGACGGTCGACAGGTGGCCGAGGACGTGCGCGACGTCGGGGGAGGGGCGGGCGTCGTCGGCGACGTACCACTCCAGGATCGCGATCGGTACGCCGTGCGAGTAGACCGGGCAGGCGAGCGCCGACACCACGCCGGCGGCGAGCGCGGCGTCGTGCATCGGCGTGCCGCTGAGGCCGCCGAGGTCGGCGACCCACTGCGTCGTCTCCATGTGCAGCGCCAGCGCGAGATGGCCGCGTACGGGGCCCGCGGGCGACTCGACGCAGGCGCGGCGCAGGCCGCCCAGCGCGAGGCCGTCCTCGGGGTACCAGACGCCCATCGACTCCCACCCGTCGCCGACGGGCACCCAGGCGTGGCCGGCGGCCCAGCCCGAGGTGTCGGCGACGTCGCGGAGCACGCGTTCGACGGCCTCGCGGAACGATCCCGCGTCGCGCGCGGCGGCACCCGTCGTCTCGACCAGCGTCATGAGAGCCGGGTTGGGCGGCGGGGCGGTCGCAGCGGACCGCTTGCGGCGGAACATGTCACACGAATCGACGGCGCCCCTTGCCCAGGTCAGACCCCGAACGGGTGAACGACGCCGGGACCTACGGCACGTCCACGCCGAGCGCGCGCAGGCACTCCACCAGCGGCTCGCGCCCGGTGAAGACCTCCGCGTGCATGCCCGCGGCGCGCGCGCCGTCGACGTTCTCCGGGCGGTCGTCGGTGAAGAAGCACTCCGCCTCGGTCACGCCGAGGACCTTCGCGGCGTGCCGGTAGATCGCGACGTCCGGCTTCGCGACGCCGATCTCCGCCGAGCAGAACACCACGTCGAACGCGTCCACGAGGTCGTGGTGCGCGAGGTGCTCGCGGAGCTGGTCGGTGGCGTTGGAGAGCAGCGCGACGGTGGTGCGTTCGCGGACGGCGGCGACGAGCGACACCATCTCGGCGTCGATGCGCCCGGCGTACCCGAAGTAGACGTCTGCCGCGAGGTCCGCGCCCGGCCCGTGCTCCTCGACCAGTGCGCGGCCAACCGCGTCGGCCCACTGCCGCGCGGTGACCTCGCCGACCTGCGTCTGCCAGAACTCCGGGATCGTGTACGCCACCCGCTCGACCGAGCCAGGGGGCAGCCCCGCGGCCTCCTCGCCGGCCCGCGCCCCCTCTTCGTCCCAGTGCCTGATCACGCCGTCCATGTCGAACAGCACGGCCTTGACCGTCATGGGCGGCCCAGCGCGCGGTACGTCCACCCGGCGGCCCGCCACAGCGCGGGGTCGAGGGCGTTGCGGCCGTCGACGACGCGGCGTTCGCGGACGACGCCGGACAGCGCCGCGGGGTCCATGTCGCGGAACTCCCGCCACTCCGTCAGGTGCAGCACGACGTCGGCGCCGGCGGCCGCCGCGACGGCGCTGGCGGCGTACGACAGGTCGGGGTAGCGCACCCGCGCGTTGTCCATCGCGGCGGGGTCGTAGACGGTGACGTCGCCGCCGCCGCGGTGGATCGCCATCGCGACGTCGAGCGCGGGGGAGTCGCGGATGTCGTCGCTGTTCGGCTTGAACGCCGCGCCGAGCACCGCGACCCGCTTGCCGGCGAACGACCCGCCGACCGCCTCTCGCGCGAGGTCGACCATGCGCTGGCGGCGGCGCTGGTTGATCGCGTCGACCTCCTTGAGGAACGACAGCGCCTGGTCGACGCCGAGCTCCCCGGCCCGCGCCATGAACGCGCGGATGTCCTTCGGCAGGCAACCGCCGCCGAAGCCGAGCCCGGCGTGCAGGAACCGCCCGCCGATGCGGCTGTCGTGCGACAGCGCCTTCGAGAGCAGCGTCACGTCACCGCCGGTGGCCTCGCAGACCTCGGCCATCG
>DATMES010000028.1 GCA_035556555.1 Frankiaceae bacterium | reverse complement strand
CACGGTCGAGGAGATCCGGTAGCGGATGCCGGGCTGCTGCATCGGGGCGGCGGCGAGCGTCAGCGTGGCGACGAGCTTCGTGGGCTCGTACGTCCTCACGGTCTTGCGCCCGACCTTGCGGACCGACGTGATGCCCTCGGTGGAGTACGTCACGCCGACGATGTCGAGTGCGGCGCCCGCGGGCGAGTCACCCTTCGCGTCGGAGTACGTGTACGGCTTCGCGGACGCCGGGGTCGCGGAGGCGACGGCGGCGGCGACGGTGACGAGAGCGAGGAGTCGGCGCATGCCAAGGGAGATTCGGTACGGCGCCGCCCGATCCTTCCCGCGAACCTCCCGTCGGGGTCGGGGCTCTCACTTATGTCGATCCACACCGGGAGGAACACCCCCATGCGCCGTCCCACCCGCCTGCTCGCCACGTTCGCCACCGTCGGTGCCCTCACCGTCCCGACCGGCAGCGCCAGCGCCGGCTGCACCGAGGACGTCCCGACCGCCGACAAGCGCGCGGCGATCGTCACGTGCACCGGTGTCTTCCCCGGCATGCACATCACGATGAACAGCATGAAGTACGGCCCCGACCACCTCTGCGGGGCCAGCTTCGCGTTCACGGACCAGTACAAGCAGAAGTACCTCGCGTTCCCCGGCAGTTGCTACCTCGACTACTCCTGCCTCGAGGACGCCGTCTACAACGAGCTGCCGCCGCCGCTGAACGAGCTCGTCCCCCGTGTGCCCGTCTGCCTCATGCCGGGCGACAGCGAGCTGGAGCCCGTCTACAAGCGCAAGGGCCCGCCCGTCATGGACTACAGCGGCAAGCGGATCGGCTCGATCGTCTACGCCGTCAACAAGGACGGCGTCGACTTCGCGCTCGCCCGCCTCGACGCCGGCGTCAAGGTCGACCCGGCGATGCCGGTGTGGGGCGGCCCCCGCCGTCTCGGCGCCGCGTCGGGCGACCTCGAGGAGGCGTACGTCTTCACGGAGCAGGGCATCCCCGCCCCGAACGCGCGGACGGGCTACCTCCGGGGCAGCGGCGCCGACCTGACCTGGATCGGCGACGGCCTGCTGTCGATCTCGACGGGGTCGCCCGTCATGAAGCCGAACGGCGACGCGGTCGGGATGATCCAGGGCTACCTGACGATCCCGACCGGCTACCGGGTGCAGACGTTCCGGCCGGCGCTCGACCGGCTGAGGAGCCGTACGGGCCTGCGGCTCAAGCTGATGGCCGCGGCGCTGAGGTAACGCCGCGGGACACGTCGTCGGGGGTCGCGCCCAGCACGCGGCCCCCGACGTCGTGCGCACCCAGCGCCTTGCGGCTGCGCTGGAGCGACACGAGGTAGTGCAGCAGCGCCGCGACCGAGAACAGGATCGCGACGATCCACACAGGCATCATCTCGGACCCGCCCGTCGCGAAGCCCGCCATGATGGTGGCGGCGACGACCGTCGAGAGCACCAGGGCCGAGAGCGAGACGTTCCAGGAACGCCGCTCGTCCTCGGCGTCGGCCAGCGTGGCGAGCCGCAGCATCGCGGCCGCCAGCAGGATCGGGTGCGACACGGCGAGGATGACGTAGACCAGGCCGAGCGGGTGGGGCAGGGCCGCGGCCAGGTCCCCGACGGACAGCAGCGCGGCCCCGAGGCTGACGACCCATGCGGCGCCGGCGCGGCGCTCGTACGCACCGTCGCTCGTCTGCCCCATCAGCCTGGCGCTGCCGGTCGCGATGAGCACCCAGCCCACGAGGTCGGGCAGCACGTCGACGTCCTGGACCCGGAAGTCCAGGGCGACGAGCAGCATCCCCCAGAAGACGAACCCGAGTCCGGCGCGGAGGCGGGCGGGTGCGGTGACGGCGGCGTCGAGCTCGTACATGGTGGGCCCCCCTGGGCATCGGTGACGCCAGTGTGGGGAGCGGAGATTTGCTCAACCAACTGGTTGACAAGGGCGTACCGCCGGTCTAGCTTGTCAACCATACGGTTGAACAAGGAGGAGCCTCATGGCGGCGGACGCGCTCTCGCGGGTGTTCTCGGCACTGGCCGACCCGACGCGGCGCGACATCGTCGCCCGGCTCGCCGTCGCCGACGCGACCGTCAACGAGCTCGCCGAGCCGTACGACGTGACCGTCCAGGCGGTGTCCAAGCACCTCAAGGTGCTCGAGGACGCCGGCCTCGTGAGCCGCACCCGCGAGGCGCAGCGCCGCCCGGTGCACCTCGAAGCAGAGGTGTTCGACCTCATGACCGCATGGATCGAGCGCTACCGGCGCCAGGCCGAGGAGCGGTACCGCCGCCTCGACGACCTGCTCCGCGCCATGCCCGACGACCCGACCGATCCGACAGGAGACGCACGATGAGCACCACGACCACCGGCGAGACGCAGATCGTCGCCGACCCCGGCGTCCCGCTGATCCGCATCACCCGCGAGTTCGACGCGCCGGTCGAGAAGGTCTTCCGCGCGCACACCGACCCCGCGCTGCTCGTGCAGTGGCTCGGCCCGCGCGGGCTCGAGATGACGATCGACCACTACGACTGCCGCACCGGCGGGTCGTACCGCTACGTCCACTCGCGCAACGGCGAGGACTACGGCTTCCACGGGTCGTTCCACGAGGTCCGGCCGAACGACGCCATCGTGCAGACATTCACGTTCGAGGGCGAGCCGGACGGCGTGGCGTTGGAGCGGATGGTCTTCGAGGACCTCGGCGACGGCCGTACGCGGATCACGGGCACGTCGCTCGTGGACTCGTTCGCCACGCGGGACGCGATCCTCGTGAGTGGCATGGACCACGGCGTCCGCGAGGGCTACGAGCGCCTCGACGAGCTGCTCGCGTAGTACGGAGACGTGCCCGAGCGGCCGTGGAGGCCGCTCGGGCAGGCGAGCCGGCCCGCTACGCCGGGCAGATGCAGGTGTACTCCTCGGTGATGCAGTTCCGCACGCTCACACACACGAGCGTGTTGTCGATGCAGACCTGCGAGTCACCGCCGACCACGCTGCCGAGCTCCTCCGGCGAGAGCTCGGACAGCACTTCGCGGGTGAGGCCGAGCCGGCGCTTCTTGGAACGCGCTACCTCCTTCGATAGCCCTCCGTGGGCGGGCGCCCACACCTACACCAAGGAAGCGCCTCGTTCTTACATGAGCGACGCGGCCTGCTCGCGGAGCTAGAACCCGACCTTGCCGGCTTCCTCGCCCCAGAGGGCGTCGGCAAGCTCCTTGCAGGCCTGGCACACGGGGAGGCCCTTCGGGGACTGCGAGGGGACCCAGGTGTAGCCGCAGAGCGCGACGAGGGGTGTGCCGGTGATGTACGCCTCGGTGATCTTCGACTTGTCGGCGATGTGCGCCATCTTCCCCTGCCCCGACCCGAGCTGGGTGTCGGTGTCGGTGCGTTCGATCGTCTGCGTCTCGGTCACGGCTGCTCCTACTCGTCTCGCGTAGGGACGAGTGTCGCAGCAGCTCGCACGTTCGCGTCTCCGCCGGGCGTGCGCACGTCGACGACGACCTTGCCGCGGGTGTGACCCCTCTCGACGTGACCGATCGCGTCCGCGACGCCGGCCAGCGCGTACGTCGTGTCGATCACCGGCCGCAGGCTCCCGTCAGCGGCCAGCCGCGCGAGGTGTTCGAGGTCCTCGCGGTGGGGTCTGACGGTGTACGTCGTGATCGTCTGGCTCACGAAGCGCGAGAGGAACGCGCCCGCGGCGACGCGGCCGAGCGGCCCTGTCCAGCGGTTGCCGGAGTCGCCGCTGAGCTGGACGAGCGTGCCCTCACGGGTGAGCAGGCGGCGCAGTGCCGACGCCGAGGCGGTGCCCCCGAGCTGGAGGATCAGGTCGTACGGGCCGCCCTCGTCCCACCGCTGCGCGCTGGTGTAGTCGACGACGTCGTCGGCACCGAGCGAGCGCACGAGGGGGACGTTCCGCGCGCCGCAGACGCCGGTGACGTACGCCCCCATGGTCTTGGCGAGCTGGACCGCGAACGTCCCGACGCCGCCTGACGCCCCGACGACGAGAACCCGCTGCCCGGCCCGCAGACGGCCGTGGTCGCGCAGCCCCTGGAGCGCGGTGGTCGCGGCGAGCGGGATCGCGGCGGCGGCGTCGTACGACACGTTCGCCGGCTTGCGCGCGACGAGCGACTCGGGGACCGCGACGCGTTCGGCGAAGGCGCCGAAGCCGCGCAGGAACGTCGTCCCGAACACCTCGTCGCCGACGCTCACCGTCGTGACGTTCGCGCCCACCGCGGTCACCCGGCCGGCGAAGTCGGAGCCCGGCACGGTGAAGCCCGGCCCGCGCAGCCCCACGCTCAGCCGCGCGATGCGCGGGAGGCCGCGGATCAGGTGGCAGTCGGCGGGGTTGACCGAGGCCGCGTGGACCTCGACCAGCACCGCGTCGTCCGCCAGGTGCGGCTCGTCGACATCTCCGACGCGCAGCACGTCGGCGGGGGCGCCGTAGCCGTCGCAGAGGATCGCTCTCATGACGTTCTCCTCGAGGGTGTGTCTCTCGACTCGTTGATCTGCTGCGCCACCCGGGACGGCGCCTCGCTGTGTTGTCCTCCGCCTTGCGATGCACCATCCCGGACGCCGCTCGCGACGATCACGAGTCAAGAGACACGCCCTAGGCGTCGCGGCGGGTGAGGAGGAGGCCGCCGACCGCGAGTGCGACGGCGGCGTACGCGACGAGCACCGTGAAGCCGGCCCAGGGCGCCAGCGCCGTCGGGTCGGGGCCGACGCGGAACACCTGCATGCCGGCCTGCGCGGGGAAGAACTTGGCGACGTTCGCGTTCCACGACGCGGGCAGGAAGCTCGTGACGATCGGCAGCACCAGGAGCACCCCGACGAGCGACGCGATGGCGCCCGCGCTGCGGCGTACGACCGTGCCGAGGCCGAGCCCGAGGATGCCGACCGCGGCGAGGTAGAGACCGCCGCCGGCGACGGCCCGCAGGACGCCGGGCTCGCCGAGCGAGGTGCCGATGCCCTTGCCGGAGAAGATCGCCTGACCGATCCCGAACGCGCTGAACGAGATGACGAGCCCGACGACGAGGACGACCGCGACGAACGTCGTCGCCTTCGCGGCGAGCACCGTCAGGCGCTGCGGGGTCGCGCCGAACGTCGCCCGGATCTGCCCGGTTGCGTACTCCGACGTGATGAGGAGGACCCCCAGGACGCCGACCGCCATCTGCGCGAGGAACAGGCCGCTGAGGCTGAACGACGTCGGGTCGAACATCAGCCGCTCCGCGGGCTCCAGGTCGTCCCACGCGTTGACCTGGGTGGCCGCCACGAGGGCGCCGAAGCCGATCGCCACCCCGACGGCGGCGAGCAGGGTCCACATCGTCGAGCGGACCGAACGGATCTTCGTCCACTCCGAGCGGACCACCGCGGCGAACACGCGGCCACGGCCGGGCTCCCGCGGGTGCGTCGGGCGGGTGGGGGCGATCGTCGTGGCGGTCATGCCGCTGCTCCTTCGGTCGCGGTGACGGTGCTGCCACCGGCGTGGTACTCGGCGGCGTCCTTGGTGAGCTCCATGAACGCGTCCTCGAGTGAGGCGTTGTGCGACGAGAGCTCGTAGAGCGTGATGCCGGCCTTGCCGGCGACGACGCCGACGTCGCGGGCGTTCATGCCGGTCACGACGAGGGCTCCGTCGCCTCCGGCGTTCACGCCGGCACCCCAGTCCCGCAGGAGCCCTTCGAGGACGAGCGGCTCTGCCGCGTCGACGCGGACGTGCCCTGTCGTGCTGCCGCGGACGACCTCCTCGACCGTGCCCTCGGCGATGAGCCTGCCCTTGCCGACGACGATGAGACGGTCGGCGGTGAGCGCCATCTCGCTCATGAGATGGCTCGACACGAGCACCGACCGGCCCTCGGCCGCGAGCGACCTGAGCAGCTGGCGGATCCACTGGATGCCCTAGGGGTCGAGGCCGTTCACCGGCTCGTCGAGCAGCAGCGTGGCCGGGTCGCCGAGCAGCGCGGTCGCGATGCCGAGCCGCTGGCCCATCCCGAGGGAGAACCCTCCGGAACGCCGCCGCGCGACGTCGGCGAGTCCGACGAGCTCGAGGACGTGGTCGACCCTGCGGCGGTCGATGCCGTTGGAGTCGGCCAGCCAGAGCAGGTGGTTGCGGGCGCTGCGGCCAGGGTGGACGGCGCGGGCTTCGAGCAGCGCGCCGACGTGACGGAGCGGGAAGCGCAGGTCGCCGTAGGGGCGGCCGTCGATCGTGACCCGCCCCGAGGTCGGCGCGTCGAGCCCGACCATCATGCGCATCGTCGTCGACTTGCCGGCGCCGTTGGGCCCGAGGAAGCCGGTGACCTCCCCCTCCCTGACCTCGAAGGAGAGGCCGTCGACGGCGACCGTGGAGCCGTACCTCTTCGTGACGTTCTGGACCTCGATCATCGGGTCGCCTCCACCATGTCGAAGCGCGCGGTCGTGACCGGCTCGGTCAGGTCGACCGTCGTCGGCCGGAAGCCCTTGGCCGCCATGTACACGCCGAACGAGAGCTCCCAGACGGCGATCGGGAGGGTGAGGAGCAGCGCCGGACCGGAGAGCTGGTCCCACGCGCCGAACAGCGTCGCCGTCGTCGACACCAGCAGCATCGGCGCGCCGACGAGGCCGAGCGTCGGGATCCACCTGGGCAGCAGGCGCGAGCGGTACATGACCGAGCCGATGAGGAGTGCGTTCAGCGAGGCCATCAGGCCGGGGCCGATGAGGAACGTCCAGTCGTGCACCGCGACGAGCGTGTGGCGGACGGTGAGCAGCGCGCCGTCGTCGGCGCCCGCCGTGCCGGCCACGTCCTGGTGGAGCGTGAAGATCGCCAGGATGCTGAAGATGCCGACGAACATGATGACTGCCTCCATGACGCGGGTCGTCACGAAGCCGAGTGCCGACCGCACGCTGTAGCGCCGGGCGACGGAGTAGAGGGCGACGGCGGTCGCGACGTTCGCGAGCGCCGTGACGACCTCGAACAGCGCGCCCCACAGGACGGGCGTGCCGTTGCCCTCGCCGAGGACGAAGCCGGGGTTGTCGAGGACGTCGGCCCAGAGCCCGAACTTCACGGGGATGGAGAAGACGAACGTCGCGATGTACGCGATGCCGGCGATGAGCGCGGTCTTGCGCAGCGGCGTCATCGGCGGCCGGGCGGTGCGGGTGGTGATGGCGGACATGTCAGTTCCCTTCGGGGTGCGGCGCGGGGGCCGCGTCGGGCGGGAGCGGGGTGAGCGAGACGAGCGGGATGCCGGCGTCGCGCAGCTTCTGGAGCAGGCCGTGCAGCGCCGCCTGGTCGACGACGGGGCCGCGGATGACCGTCGTGCCGTCGTCGTCGGTGACGCTCAGCCCGTCGAACCACGCGCTCCACCGCGACCCGAGTCGTCCCTGGACGCGGATCTCGTACTGCGGGGCGGGCGAGTGGCTGGTCACAGGCGTGACCGTAGGTACGGGCCTGGTGAGCGCACATCACCAGGTGTGGTGATCGGAGGTGATGATTTCCGCGGCCGGCAGGCGTCGTTCTGGGTGATCTTGGCTGCGTTCGTGGTGCTCCGCGCGCACGAACGCAGCCAAGATCACGAGAGATCGGCGTGATCCGGCTGGTCGGGTGCCTTGCTAGAGGCCGAGCTCGCCCGCCCGGCGTACGGCCTCGCGGCGGGTCGTGGCACCGAGCTTGGCGTAGATGTTCTTGGTGTGGGTGCGCACGGTGTTGAGCGACACCACGAGCTCGCGGGCGATCTCCGGTCCGCTGAGGTCGCTGCGCAGCAGCCGCAGCACGTCGAGCTCGCGGCTGCTCAGGTCGTCCACCAGAACGCCGCGCCGGGGCGCCGCGACCGCGGGCGTGGTCATGGCCGCGAGAACGCGCTGCGCGTGCTGCCGCCCGGCGGCGCCGCCCGCGGTCACCGCCTGCAGCAGCGGTGCCAGCACCTTGCCTTCGAGAGCGAACACGCGGACGTAGGCCTCGGGCTCGGCCCGCGCCAGCGCCTCCGTGAGGGTGGCGACGGCCGCGGCCCGGTCACCGCAGGCGTCGAGGGCGAGCGCGCGCAGGACGAGCAGCTCGATCGCGGTCCGGACGCGGCCGCCCTCGTCGGCGGCGGCGAGCAGGCGTTCGGCGAGGCCGGCCGCGGCCACGGGGTCGCCGCGCGCGAGCAGCACGCGTGCCAGCGTCACGTGTTCGAACTCGCGCAGGTAGCGGGGCTCGTCCGCGGCGCCCAGCCCCGCGCCGTCCGCCCACCGCATCGCCGCGTCGACGTCGCCCTTCGCGACGTGGACCCTGGCGCGCAGCGCCGGGATCGGCTGGACCGACGGCGAGAAGTCCGTGTTGTAGACCACCTCTGCCTCGTCGAGCAGCGCGAGAGCGGCGTCCAGATCACCCTCCGCGTGACGCAGGCGCGCGGCCGCCACCCGCCGGCGGTACGGGTGCTGGGGCAGCCCTGCGTGCTCGCCGAGCTCCGCGGCCGCCTGCAGGTGCGCGGCCGCGGCGTCGAGCTCGTGGCGTTCCAGCGCCGTCTCGGCGAGGCCCACGTGCATGTCGGCGACGCCGCGCAGACCCGGACGGTCGCGGGCGAGGCCCAGCCGGTCCTCGAACGTCCGCGTCGCGTCGCCGAGCCGGCCCAGGGCGAGCTGGATGTCGGCGACGGCGAGAGCGCAGCCGAGGGCGTCGGACACGTAGCCGGCGGCGGTGAGCGAGCGCATCGCGTCCGCGTACCTGTTGCCCGCGGTGTCGAGGTCGCCGGCCGTCCAGCGGGCCAGCCCCAGCAGGGCCGACGCGCTGCCCCTGCGGAGGTGGTCGGACGGCTCGGCCAGCGAGAGGACCCGGGTCGCGTGCCATACCGTGCCCGCGACGTCGCCGGCGAGCAGCGCGAGCCCCGCCCGGTAGACCGCCACCTGCGCGGGCAGGCGCGCGAACTCCTCCTCGTCGTACACGACGGGTGCGTCCCCGGCCTGCGCGTCGAGCCACGGCTCCACGCCGCGCAGGAGCGACTCGACACCCGACGCGTCGCCGGTCGCCATGCGGGCCCCGGCGAGCGCGACGCTCAGCACCGGCCGCGCGGCGAAGAGGTGCTCGGGGATGCCCTCCAGCCAGCGCCGGAGCGTCGCCTCCTGACGCGTGCGGCGCAGGTACGGCGCGGCCAGCTCGATGAGCTCCGCGGCGCGTTCGAAGTCCTCACCCCGCATCGCGTGCGCGATCGCCTCGGGCCGGTCGTCGCGGTCCGCGTACCACGCGCTCGCCCGCCGGTGGAGGTCGCGTACGACGTCCGGCCCCTCGTCGAGCAATCTGGCGCGCAGCATGTCGCCGAAGAGGTGGTGGTAGCGGTACCAGCTGCGCTGGTCGTCGAGCGGGACGAGGAAGAGGTTCGCGCGTTCGAGCGTCTCGAGCATCGCCTTGCCGTCGCGGCCACCGGTGACGGCGTCGCAGAGGGGTCCCGTCAGCCGGGTGAGGACCGAGGTCCGCAGGAGGAACTCGCGTACGGCGGCGGGCTGGCGTTCGAGCACCTCCTCGACGAGGTAGTCGACGACGAACCGGTCGTCGCCGGTGAAGCTCGCGATGAACGCCGCGACGTCGTCCCGTCCCTGCATGGACAGCGCCGCGAGCTGGAGCGCGGCGATCCAGCCCTCCGTGCGCCCGTCGAGCGCGGCCACGTCGTCGGCGCCCAGAGCAAGGCCCATGGCGTCGTTGAAGTACGCGGCGGCCTCGTCACCCGTGAAGCGCAGGTCGGCCGCGCGGATCTCGACGAGCTCGCCGCGCGCCCGCAGCCGGGGGAGCGGCAACGGCGGGTCGGCTCGGCTCGCGATGACGACGTGCACGTTCGGGGGGAGGTGCTCGACCAGGAACGTCATCCCTTCGTGGACCTCGGCCGACTCGACGACGTGGTAGTCGTCGAGGACCAGCTCGACGTCGCCGTCGAGCGCGTCGAGGTCGTTGAGCAGGGCCGCGATGACGGGCTCGACCGACGCGGGTGACGTGCCGAGGATCGAGGTCGCCGTCTCGCCGACCCCCGGCGCGACCGACTGGAACGCGCGGATGACGTACGCCCAGAACACCGGTGGGTCGTTGGCGCCGGCGTCGATCGAGAACCACGCCGTCCGCTCCGTTCCGCCGAGCCACTCGGCGAGCAGCGTCGTCTTGCCGAAGCCCGCGGGCGCGGACACGAGCGTGAGCGCAGGCCGGTCGCGCCCCTCTCCGAGCCGGGTGACCAGCCGGGGACGGCGCACGAGACCGCCGCGCCGGCGCGGCGCGTGCAGCTTGGTGCCGAGGAGCGGAGCGCTCACGCGTCCTTCTTCCGGCGCGGCGCCGCGCGGACGTGGATGCGCTCGCCGTGCTTGCCGAGGAGGCTGAGGATCTCGACGGGACGGGCGCCGGCGGCGCCGAACCAGTGCGGCACCCGCGTGTCGAACTCCGCGACCTCGCCCGCCGCCATCGTGATGTCGTGCTCGCCGAGGATCAGCCGCAGCTCGCCGCTGAGGACGTACAGCCACTCGTAGCCCTCGTGCGTACGCAGCTCGGGCTTCTTGCGCTCCGGCGGGATCACGACCTTCCACGCGTGCATGCCGCGCGGCTGCTGCGTGAGCGGGACGACGACACGGCCGCCGCGCTTCTGCGGCCGTAGCCGGATCCGCGGGTCGCCGACCTCGGGCGCGCCGACGAGCTCGTCGAGAGGGACGCGGAACGCCTCCGCGATGGGGAGCAGCAGCTCCAGGCTCGGCTTGCGCTGGCCGGACTCCAGGCGGGACAGCGTGCTCTTCGAGATGCCGGTCGCGGCGGCGAGCTGGGTCAGCGTGACGTCGCGCTGGGTGCGCACCGCCTTCAGGCGCGGACCCACCTCGGCGAGAACGTTGCTGATCTCCGGCGACGCCGCCACGGGGCCCAGTGAACACCCGCGTTCCCAGGAACGGCAACACTTGTTGTCACGACCGCCGGGCGCGCGCAGTCTGCCGTCGGAGGTGGTCGCGATGGACGCGCAGCAGTACGACGTGGTGGTCATCGGAGGAGGCGCCGCCGGCCTCAGCGCGGCGCTCGTGCTCGGGCGCGCGCGTCGCAGCGTTGCCGTTATCGACGCGGGCTCGCCGCGCAACGCGCCCGCCGCCCACATGCACGGCTTTCTCTCCCGCGACGGCATGCCGCCGGCCGCGCTGCTCGCGGCGGGGCGCGCTGAGATCGCGCGCTACGGAGTCGAGCTGGTCGCCGGCCATGTCGCCGCGATCGAGCCCGGCTTCGCCGTCGAGCTCGCCGACGGCCGTGTCGTACGCGCGCGGCGCGTGCTCGTGGCGACCGGATTGCGGGACGTGCTGCCGGACGTTCCAGGCATACGGGAGCGTTGGGGAAGAGACCTCCTGCACTGCCCGTACTGCCACGGCTGGGAGGTACGCGACGAGCCGCTCGGCGTGCTCGGCACGACGCCGGCCTCGGTGCAGCACGCGCTGCTCGTGCGGCAGTGGTCCGGCGACGTCGTCTTCTTCGCGCACACGTACGAGCCGACGCCGGACGAGGAGCGCGACCTCGCCGCGCGCGGCATCCGGGTCGAGCGCGGCGAGGTCGCGAGGCTGGTCGTCCGCGAGGACACGCTGACCGGTGTCGCGCTGACCGACGGGCGGGTCGTGGCGCGTACCGCCGTGTTCGTCAGGCCCGGCAACGTCGCGCACTCCGGCGACCTGCTCGCCGGCCTCGGGTGTGACGTCGACGACGCGGGCTTCGCGGTCGTCGACGCGACGGGGCGTACGAGCGTCCCCGGCGTGTGGGCCGCGGGCAACGCCGCCGACCCCCGCGCCCAGGTCATCACCGCGGCCGGCGCCGGCTCCGCCGCCGCGATCGCCATCAACGCCGACCTCGTCCTCGACGACGTCGCCCGTGCCCAGTCCTGAAGGAGCCTGTCCGATGTTGCTGACCGAGACACGTCCCGCCGCCGCCCGCTCGGCGCCCACCCGCCTACTACCCGCGCTCATGTCGGCGTGCGTCGTCGTGGTCGTCGCCATGGTGGCGGCGATCAACCTGGCGTTGCCGGAGCTGTCCGGCAGCGGGCTGCGCCCCAGCTCGACGGAGCTGCTCTGGATCGTCGACGCGTACATCCTCGTCTTCGGCTGCCTGCTGATCCCCGCGGGCGCGCTCGGCGACCGCGTCGGGCGGAAGGGCGTGCTGCTGACCGGGCTCGGCGTCTTCGCGGCCGGCTGCCTCGCCGCCGCGGCCGCGCCGAACGTCGCGATGCTGCTCGCTGCCCGCGTCGTCACGGGGATCGGCGCGGCGCTCGTCATGCCGGCCACGCTCTCGTTGCTGCTCCAGGAGACCGCCCGCGAACGCAGGCCGCACGCGATCGCCGTCTGGACGGCGGCGACCGGGTCGGCCGGTGCGGTCGGCAACCTCACCGGCGGGCTCGTGCTCCAGTGGCTGCCGTGGCAGGGACTGTTCCTCGTGTTCGGCCCGCTCGCGCTGCTCCTCGCGCTCGCCGTCGCGCGGTTCGCGCCCGCCGGCGAACGTCACGCCGCGGCCCTCGACGTCACGGGCACCGTCGTGCTGACGGCATCGGTGTTCGCGGTGCTCTTCGGCCTCATCGAAGGGCCCGAGCAGGGGTGGGGCTCGCCACTCGTGGTGGCGTCGTTCGCCACCGCCGCCGTGCTCGCCGCCGTCTTCGTCGCGTACGCGCTCCGGACCGCGGAGCCGTTGCTCGATCCGCGTGTCTTCGCGATCGCGCGGCTGCGCAGCGGAGCGATCGGCGTGGCGGCGGTGTTCTTCGGACTGTTCGCGCTGTTCTTCGTCAACGCGCAGTACCTGCAGTACGCCAAGGGGTACTCGCCGATCGCCACCGGGCTTGCGATCCTGCCGCTCCCCGCCGGACTCATCGCGGTCAGCCGGCGCAGCATCGCGATGGCGGCGCGCTTCGGTCCGCGCGCCGTCGTGACCGCGGGCATGCTCCTCGTCGCGACGGGTCTCGGCCTGCTGTCGTTCGCCGACGCGGGCACGCCCTACCCCGCCTACGCCGCGGCGCTCGTGGTCCTGTCGGCGGGCGCGGGACTGAGCGTTCCCGTGCTGTCGACGGGGATCGTGACTGCGCTGCCGGCGGGGCGGGCCGGCATGGGCTCAGGGCTCAACAGTGCGGTTCGCGAGGTCGGTGCGGCGCTGGGGATCGCGGTCGTCGGCTCGGTCCTCGCGAGCGGGTTCCGGCACAACCTCCCGGACGGTGTCGGCGAGCACGCGGACTCGACGTTCCAGGCGCTGCGGGCCGCGCGCCTGCTCGGACCGGCCGTGCACGCGCAGACGGTCGAGGCGTTCACCGACGCGATGTCGGCCGGCCTGCGGGTGGTGGCCGTCGTCGTGCTCGTCGCCGCCGTCGCGGTGGCGCGGCGTGACCGTCAGACCGGCGGGACGCGGTCGAGGACGTAGTCGCGCCAGCAGTTGACGTCCTGACCGCGGACGGTGATCTCCTGGGTGATGTACCAGGGGGTGCTGCAGTCGACGGCGTTCGCCTGCGGCGTGGCGACCGCGAACGCGGAGGCGGCCAGGGCGAGCAGGAGCAGACGGCGCATGGTGGGGCCTTCCTGAGTGAGGGGTGGCCACGACTTCTCCGCGGCGCGCCGAACTCCTCCGTAACGGGACAAGGTGGACGGCGGGCAGGCGTGGAAGACTACGGCGCCATCACCCCTGCCCTGAGGAGACGTACGCCATGGCCAAGCGCCGCCTGACCCTCAACCGCGAGACCCTCAGCCCGCTGCAGCAGGACGAGCTCGAGTCCGTCGTCGGCGGCATCAGCAAGCCGCACGTGGTCTGCGCCGCGCTGAGCGTCCAGTACAGCCAGTGCCACTCGTGCGGCATCGCGTGCACGTACGACTGCCCGACCACGAGCTGACTCTCCCCCGCCAGCGCTACTTGGCCGGGATCTTGCCCCGGCACCGGTTGATCCCCCTCCGCAACCGACACCAACATGAGACGGTTCCGGACAAAGGGGGTCGGGATGAGCATGCGGTCCCGTGTGACGGCAGCGGTGCTGGGGATGGCGCTGCTGTCCGCGTGCTCGGGGGGCGACGGCGCGCGCCGTAGCGCCGGAACGCCGAGCCCGTCGAGCAGCGGCGCGAGCGTCGCCGCGGCGGCGGGCGGGAACCCCGCGCCCCGCGTTGCCGCGACGCCGACGCGCCCGGCGGCACCGTCGCCGCGCGCGGAGCCGGAACGCACCGTCCCGATGCTCACCAGCTTCGCGAGCTGCGTTCCGCTGCTGCAACGGATCCGCACCGAGGCGCTGCGGGTCGTCGGTCCGTACGGTCTGGGCTACGCCACGTACTTCCACGGCGCGCCGAGCGTTCAGCCGGGGACGGGCGGTCCGGGAGCCGCCCCCGGCGCGCCGGTGGCAGCACCCGATGCCGGCGCCACCCACTCCACGACGAACAACCAGGAGGCGGGCGTCGACGAGCCGGACGTCGTGCAGTCGGACGGGCGGCTCCTGGTCACGCTGCGCAACGACCCTTCCGGCGTGCAGGTCGTCGACGTGTCCGGTACGACGCCCCGGCACCGGGGGTTCCTGCGGCTGGGCGACATCGCGTACGGCGGGCGGCTGCTGCTCGTCGGGCGGCGGCTCGTGGTGCTCGGCCCGGCGCCGTACGACTCCACGCCCCAGCCAGGCACGCCGCGGACGGCGGTCACGGTGGTGTCGCTCGCCGACCCCGACGTACCGCGGGTCGAGCGCGAGCTCCTGGTCGAAGGCTCGCTGGTCGCCGCGCGGGCGGTGGCGGGCCGGGTGCTGCTCGTCCTGCAGAGCACGCCGGAGATCGTCTTCGCGATGCCGAAGGACGACTCGAAGGACGCCGTCCGCAAGGCGCTGAGTGACAACCGTCGCCGCGTGCGGGCCGCGACCCTCGACGACTGGCTCCCGTCGGTCACCGTCCCCGGCTCCGGACGGTCCTACCGCGCGTCGTGCGGACGGTCGTACTCCGCGAACAACGACGCCGGCGCCGCCATGACCTCGGTGCTCTCGGTCGACCCGGCCTCGGACGTGCCGGGCGACCACGTCGCCGTTGCCGGCAGCGCCAGCGTCGTGTACGCGTCGCTCGAGTCGCTCTACCTCACCTCGCTGCACGTTCCCGAGCCGACGCTGGACGGCTCACCGCCGCAAGTGCCTGCCGGGTCGACCACGGACGTGCACGCCTTCGACATCTCCGACCCGGCGCGGCCCCGGTACGACGGGTCGGGGCGGGTCGACGGGACCGTGCTCGGCCAGTACTCGATGTCCGAGCACGAGGGGCACCTGCGCGTCGCGACGACCCGGGAGCCCACCTGGGACGGGGACGTTGCCGAGACGGAGGCGTCCGACAACCTCCTCACGGTGCTGCGCCGCGACGCGGGCGCGCTGACTCCGGTCGGGCGGCTGACCGGGATGGGCCGCGGCGAGCGCATCTACGGAGTGCGGTTCCAAGGCGACCTCGGCTACGTCGTGACGTTCCGGCAGACCGATCCGCTCTACGTCCTCGACCTCTCCGACCCGGTCCGGCCGGCGGCCCGCGGCGAGCTCAAGGTGACGGGCTACTCGTCGTACCTGCATCCGGTCGGCAATGGTCAGCTGCTGGGCATCGGGCAGGAGGTCGATCCCAAGACGGCACGGACGATGGGCACCCAGGTGTCGGTGTTCGACGTCCGTGACCCGCAGCGTCCGGGTCTGCGGTCGCGTCAAGTGTTCCCCAGGGGATCGTCGGCAGCCGAGCACGACCCGCTGGCGTTCCTCTGGTGGCCCGCGACGCGCCTCGTCGTCGTCCCCCTGTGGCAGCACACCGGGGACTACTACACCGCGTCGTTCGCCGGTGCCGTCGCGCTGCGTGCCGACGCGAGTGGCGCGTTGACCGAGGTCGGGCGGCTGGAGCACCCCGGCTCGGCGGAAGCCCCGTACGAGCGAGTGCCGGTCCGGATCGTGGTCGTCGGTGACGCGTTGATCAGCGTGTTCGGCGACGGCGTTCTCACCAGTTCGCTCGACACGCTGGAGAAGCGCTCGTGGTCGCCGTACCGCTGACCGCGAGCGAGCCCGGCGGCGCGGCGAGCGAGGCGCAGCGCCTGGCCGCCGCGGCGAACGGTGACGACGATGCCGTGCGCTGGCTCCTCGACGAGGTGGCCCCGGTCGTCCACGGGTTCCTCTACGCCCGCCTCGGGGGCGACGCCTCGGCGGTCGACGACCTGCTGCAGGAGACGGTGATCGAGGCGGTGCGCGGAGCCGGCAGCTTCCGGGGCGATGCCCAGCTGTCGACCTGGATGTGCGCCATCGCGCGTCGCCGCGTCGCCCGGCACTACGAGAGCGAACGCCGCGACGAGGTCCGCCGCGCGAACCTGCGGGTCGCCTCGGAGGAGAGTCTCGACGAGGTGCTCGAGCGGGCCGAGCGGCGCGACGAGGTGGTCCGGGCACTCGGCCGGCTGCCGGTGCTGCACCGGCAGGTGCTCGTGCTCAAGTACCTCGACGACCTCGCGGTCGAGGAGATCGCTCGCGAGGTCGGCCGTACCCGCGTGCAGGTGCAGTCGCTGCTGCAGCGCGCCCGCGAGGGACTGCGGCGCGAGCTGGGAGCCACCCATGGCTGACCGCGACGAGCTCGTACGCCGGGCGCTCATCGACGCCGCCGCGCCGCGGCCGCTCGCGCCCGCCACCCGCGACCGGCTGGCCGCCCTCGTACGCGACGACGCCGACGCCCGCCTCGCCGCGCTGCTGCGCGAGGCGGCGGCACCGCGCGCGCTGAGCGCCCCGGCACGGACCCGGCTGCACGCGCGTCTGTCCACCGCCATGCCCGTGCGCCGAGCCGCCGGCGTCAGCCGCCGTGTCACTCTCGCGCTGGCCTCAGCGGCAGCCGCCGTCGTGGTCGTCGGCACGACCGCCGTGGTGCTGCGGCCGGCGGAGGTGCCGGGACCGGTGGCGCGTCCCGCGCCCACCGTTCTGCCGACGGCTTCCCCCGGCGGAAGCCAGCACTCCGTATCGCCGCAGCCGACGCCGGTGGCGACGGGCGCGCCGGGTGCCGGCGGGGGCCCCGGGCCGACCGTCTCGAGCGGGTCCAGCGGCCCGACCGTTACTCCGTCGGCGGTGCCGCAGCCGGGGGACGAGCCCGCGGGCGGACCGGGGGCCCCAGGAGCCCCGGTCGCGGGAGCACCCGGAATGCCGGACGGGGGAGCGCAGCCGCAGCCGCAGCGCAGCGTCACGGGCGTCAACCCCGACCTGGGGCCGCTCGCGGGCGGCACCGTCATCACCGTTCGGGGGAGCGGTCTCTCCGCGGCGGTACGGGTCGAGGTCGACGGTCGCCGCGCAGGCTCCCTGCAGGTCGAGTCGGACTCGGAGCTCACGGCGGAGACCCCCGCCGGCACGCGCGCGGGCTCCGTCACGGTCGTCGTCGTGATGGCCGACGGCGGGCGTTACGGGCTCTCGCCCGGGTTCACCTACGTCGCGGCGCCGATCCTGGCGGCGATCTCCCCCGACCGCGGGCCGACGGCCGGGGGCAACGTCGTGATGCTGTCCGGCGACCACTTCCGTGCCGACGCCGTGGTCCACTTCGGCACGACCCGCGCCGAGGTGCGCCACTTATCCCCGACCTCGATCGAGGTGGTGGCGCCGGAGCACCTCGTCGGGCCCGTCGACGTGACGGTGACCACGCCCGGCGGCACGAGTGCCGAGCGGCGCTACACCTATGTGCCGGGGTGAGCCGGTCCGGGGACCCCGAACCCGCGGATCATGAGGCGGGGCAACTACGTCCGGAGCACCGGCACGCGGGCTCCTCGGGAGACCGAGTCAGCCGGGCTCCTGTTCGTACACGACTTCGCCGGGGTCGAAGCCGAGCGCCCAGACGAAGCCTGAGCCCAAGGTCGAGATGAACTCCACCGACGCAAGCCGCGAGCGCATGGCTGCCTGCCAACCACGTTCCCCGTGCCGGAAGAACCGTGACCGAGCACAGGTCCGGGTCGTCACCCTCCGCGCCGGCTCGCCCGCGCCGAGCGCGTGCTCGGCCGGTACGCCGCGTAGGCGGGTGAAGCCACCTCCTTGCTTCGCTTCCGGCCGAGCGGCGAGAGTGAGCCGGCCCGGTCGAAGCTCCCCTACGCACGAGGAACGGCCATGAATCTTGACGACGGCGTGCGCTCACTACGCACCGCGGTGATGGCGCCTCCCACGGCGCCACCGGAAGGCGTCCCCCCATCGGAACCCGACGAGAACGCGATCCGCACCTACCGGTACGTCCGGGTGCTGATCGTGGCGCTGACCATCGGCCTTCTCACCGCGGTGGCTGTCGAACGGATAGCGGCCGGGTGCCTGCTCGGCTCCATCAGCGCGTACTACTACACCCCGGCGCGCGGCCTGTTCACCGGCGGGCTGATCGGCATCGGTGCGTGCCTCATCGCGATCCGGGGTGAGAACGAGCTCCAGGACGGCCTGCTGAACGTCGCCGGCCTGTTCGGTCCGATGGTCGCGCTCATCCCCATGCACCTGAACGTCGGCACGGTCGAACACCCCAGCCGCGAAGCGTCGTGCATCGCCAACGCCCACCGCATCACCGACGTACGGCCCGGCGATCTCAGAGAGGTCGCGTTCGGCCTCGTCACCGCAGGGCGGGTGGACTCGATACGCAATAACACCATCGCGCTGCTCGTCGTGCTCGGCGTCGGGCTGCTCTTCCTCGGGTGGTTGATCTGGTACGCCAGGAGGCACCTACGCGCCGGCGTGCCCGTGCCGAAGTGGTGGCCGTGGGTGGCGTCGGTGCTGCTGGTCGTCGGGGTGTGGGCGCTGTACCTGGGCGCACACGACGTCTACATCGAAAGGGTCCACTTCGCGACGGCGATCTCGATGTTCGTCGCGCTCAGCGTGTTCGCGATCGTGGACGGGATCCGGACGGTGCGGCTGCAGCGCGCGAAGAAGCGCGGCGTGGCGTACGTCGTGCTCGGGGTGGGCCTGATCGCCGGCTGCGTCGCGATCATGGTGATCGGCGGGATCACCCAGTGGGACTACACGACGTTCACCGCGGAGGTGTGGGGGATCGGTGTCTTCCTGGTCTTCTGGGTGATGCAGACGATCGACCTGTGGAACCACACCTCGCGGGGTTCCGCGATCCTGAGCCGTGGACCTGAGTGACGTGTGCCGGTCGACGGAGCCTGACCCGGTAGTCCGGACACCTGTTCTGAGGCGAGGATCGCCTTGGAGAGGAGTCCGTCAGTGCCTGCACCACACCCGCCGGAGTTCCGGCGCCGCGCGGTCGAGCTCGCCCGGCTGCGGGAGAAGCCGATCGC
>DATMES010000026.1 GCA_035556555.1 Frankiaceae bacterium | reverse complement strand
CTCGCCGACGGCGTCCGGCGAGGTCGGCAAGGTCGGCGTCGCGATCGACTCGATCGACGACATGCGCACGCTCTTCGACGGCATCCCGCTCGACACGGTGTCGACGTCGATGACGATCAACGCGCCCGCCGCCGTCCTCCTCCTGCTCTACCAACTGGTCGCGGAGGAGCAGGGCGTCCCCGGCGACAGGCTCAACGGCACCATCCAGAACGACGTCCTCAAGGAGTACATCGCGCGCGGGACGCATTTACCGGCGCGCGTTCACCCCGCGCGCGACCACCGCCGCGGCGGCGAGCAGCAGGGCTGCCCACGACGTCGGGGCGGCCCCCGTGGCGGGGAGCCGGCGCGGGGACCGCGGCCGTGCAGCAGGAGTCGCCGCGCAGGAGTCAGTGCGGGTGGTGAGTGCCGGGCGTGCTGCGTCGGGTAGCGGCGGTACCGACCACGCCATCGCGCCCGTTCGGCCAGAGATCGCGACGACGCTGCGAGACCCGCGGTACGTCACGAGGGCGACGAGGTCGACGCAGGCGCTTCGGTCGATCTGGGTCGTGAGCAGCGAGGCGACCGCTCCGGGGGCCGTCGCCGTCGCCAGCCGCGTGAGGTCGTTGCCGGCCCGGAGCGAGACGGCTGTCCCTTGCTGCTCCCACACGTCGTCGCCGCGCGTGTCGAGGGACCCTGTGCCGGCGGCCGCGTCGTCGGGCTTCAGCGCGCGGACGTTCGCGTTGCGGGTGCGACCCGTACGCCCGGAGAGCAGCCAGCTCACCGTCGTGGCGGAGCCGGCGCGGCTGGCCGTGACCGAGTAGGCGGTGTCCCTGAACGCGTCGAGGTCGATGTCGCCGAGCGTGTCCGCCGACACGATCACCCCGTCGACGTCGCCGCCTGGACCCAGGTCGCGCCGGACGCGGTACACGAGCTCGCCCCGAGCGTCGTACGTGGCCACCTCGTAGCGGAGGCGCTCCCCGGGAACCAAGCGCTCGACCGAGACGTACGGTCCGCGACCGCCCGCGCCCAGCACCTGCGCGACCTGCCCTGGCTTCGCCCACAGGACGTCACCGGTGGCGCCGTCGAGCAGGACGGTGTCGATGGGGCTCACGACCGTGCCGACGACGACGTCGGTGACGCCGTCGTCCGTCACGTCACCGGCGGCTGTCACCGCCGTGTCGAAGTCGTTCGCGGCCTCCCGCGTCCAGAGGACGGTGCCGTCCGCGGCGCTGTGCGCGACGAGCTGGTCCGGACTCGAGGGGACAGGCCCGGCGTCCCGGCGCCGCAGCGCGGTGAGGTAGTCGGCGCGCCCGTCGCCGGAGATGTCGGGCATCGGGACGAGGGTGGGCTCTTGGTTGACGTAGTCCTCGGGGTCGGTGGTGAGCAGAGTGGCGCCGTCGGCGCCCGAGAGGATCGTCGTCGAGGTCCTGACGGCCGTGCCGCTCGGTGGTGCGAGGACGCTCTGCTGCTCGACGAGCACGTCGGTCCGTGCCGCGCCCGGTAACAGACCGCGAACGTAGGGCAGCTCGCTCGACACCATGCCACCCGGCGCGTAGACCCGCCCCGTCAGCGACCTCGCCCACCGGCGTACGCACCCATCCACCCACGAGATCGTGAGCGTCACGTCATGCGGCGGGTCGGTCGGCCCCGGCTTGGTCGTGGTGGCGGTGGTGACCAGCATGGCCGACCACGCGGCATCGACAGGCTGCACCGCGTGGTCGTCGCCGAGCGCGAACGTGTGGAGCGTGTGCCCGTCGGCACCGCTGAGGCACGCGAGAGTGGCGGGTGACGACGTGAGGACCGTGACGTCGGGGATTCGATCGCCGTCGAGGTCGGTGGTGGGGTGTACGTAGCCCGGTGCGCCCGCGAGAGTGAGCGCGCGAACGGGCGCCGCGGCGACCCGCCACGCTTCGGTGCGTCGCGGCGCGCTCGCGCCCGGATCGACTGACCCGGTGCGCTCTGTGACGCCATCGCGTTCGACGGGGGGCAGCGTGGTGGCCGGGACCGCGGCGCGGGCTCCGAGACCGCCGACGGCGCAGGCGAGGGCGGCGAGCGTCACCGCCACCGCCCTGCCGTGCCGCTTCACCCGAACCACCTCGCATGACATGGGGCCGGCGCGCGTGCGGCCGGCCCCACATCATCTCAGTAGAGAACGCGACCGAAGTTCTTGTTCTTCACGTTGCAGGGTCCCGCGAAGTCGAACTGAGCGTGGCCGGTGTTGACCTGACCGGTGCCCATGTCGACGTATTGGGTCCCGATACCGTGTGCCGTGCCCTCGTCGATGACCACTCTCATGTCCGTGAACTTGAACTGCTGCGTGCCGCTCGGCAGGAACACGTTGAAATAGCCGTCGGCCGTGAACGTCGCCTCGCAGGCAGCGGTCGGGTCGAACGTCTGGCGGAGCCGGAAGCTGCACCGGACGACCTCCGGGGCCGCGACGCCGACGACCACGATCGCGCTGCACTCGTCGTCGTTGATGCCGGTGGCCGAGTTGTACGACGTCACGTCGATGTACGGGTCGACGCCGTCCGGCGTGTTCACGCGGACGAGGCCGAAGCCGTTGAACGTCGCCGTCGTCGGACGCGCGTTCAGCGCGCCGGCGGACGCCGGCGCCGCGGTCGACATCGACATGCCCAGGAGCGGGGTGAGGGCGCACGCCGTCAGCGCACGCCGCGCCCAGGCCCTCATCCGACGGTCCCGGCGTACGTGCCCTGGCCGCCACACGCCGCGGTGAACTCACCGTGCACGGCGGTCGTCGTCGCGCCACTGACGAGCGTCCCGTCGAACTTCCCGGTCTGGCCCGCGACGGTGATCGTGATGGCGATGTTCTGGTACGGCGACGAGAGCGTCGGCTTGTAGTGGAAGACGCCGCTGCCACTGCCTGCGCAGAAGATCTGGGCGGCGTCGGTCTCGCGCGGTCGCGTGAGGATGAAGAAGAGGTTCGCGGTGCCGTCCCAGTTGCCGACGCACGGCACGACGACGCTGCCGTCGGGCACACTCACGGTCGTGACGCACGTCGTCGAGGTGCCGACGTAGTCGCAGAACCCGTTGCCGGTCGCCGTGCCGCTGTTGGGTGCCGGCGGGCGACTGCAGGTCGTGCTGACGCCGCCGCTGAACACCGTCGGGCTGGCAGCCAGCGCACCCGGGGCTCCCAGCAGCAGGGCACCCGCCGTGGCGCCCGCGGCCACGACGGAACTACGGAGAAGAAACTTCATGATGCTTCCTTTCGGACTGGCCGAAGCGTCGATCGCGTTCGGCAACGACGTCGCGAAGGGTCGGCAGATCCCCCCCACCGCGCCCCCACCGAGAATCGGTGAGAAACGTGGTGCGGACGATAGGAATGGGTCGATGGCCCGTCAATGGGGGTTGAACACGCCAATACTGCTACGGGCAGACGCGCGCCCAGGAGCGCCCGCCGTCGGCGGAGCAGAACACACCTTCGTACTGGCCGAATCTCTCGGCAACGGTCATCAGCCGGCCGTCAGGCAGCAGCGTCAGCGCGCCGGAAAGCCCGAACGCGTGACCGGGGTGGTCCCAGGGGAGGGTGCCGCGTCTTCCCCGCTGACCGAACGCGAGCTGGTAGGCGACCCGGCGCCACGTCCGCCCGCCGTCGTCTGTCCGCAGCAGCTGCTCGCCCGGCGGCGCCGCAGCGCCGCCGAGGATGCGGAAGCTGAGCCTCGCGAACATCGTCGCCGACCGCGGCCGCACCGCGATCGACAAGGTGGGGCGATACGCCTTGCCGATCGCGCCGACGACCTTCTCCAGACCGGTCCACGGCGTGAACGTCCGGCCGCCGTCGACGGACCGCCATGCGTGGAGCCGCCCTGCGGCGTCGGTGACCGCGTACATCCTGCGGTTGGTCGCGTATGCCGGGTCGAGCCAGCCGTTCTGCCAGACGTGCCTGACCGGGAAGGCGAACAGCGCGGTGGGGCACGCCAACGTCGCGTCACACGCGTACAGCCGGGTGCGCGCGGTGTTGACGTCCTCCGTGTCGAGTGATGCCGCGAAGCGAGCGCCCGACTCGTCGCCGAGGAACTGGAGCTCCGTGCCCGGGGTGCCGGCGACGGGAACGTGCAGCGGCGGTGATACGAGGGCGGGCACCTGATCGGCGAACGCGAGCGGCATCGCCCCGCCGGGGAGCACGGCGTAGTTGGCGTGATCGGTCGAGGAGTCGCCGATCGGGTCCGCAGGCAGCCAGGTGTCGCCGCCGTCGGTCGATCGCAGCAACCCGCGGCCCGCTACGTGCACGTAGACCGTCCGGTCGGTCGCGAACGCCGGGGAGACCAGGACCTGCTTGACCCCGGCGCCGAGCAGAGGGTCGAGGCCCTGGCTCGCTCGACGTTGCCACGACCGGCCGTGGTCGGTCGTGCGGTACGCGACCGCGGTGCCGTCCGGCGTGTACGAGCCCGACTCGTATCCGAGGGTGACGCAGAAGCCGGTGCCGTCGCGGACGAAGTCCGGGGAGAACGCCATCGCCTGGCAGACGTGGACCGGTGCGGCCGACCGCACCGCGGGCGCGGGGGCAGCGATCGCCAGGGCGACCGTGGCGGCAACCGCGACTCGAGTACCCCCCATGGCGGGTGGTTCGACGGGGAGGCGTCCCATTCCTGCGCTGCGACGGCGACGCGGCGCCGTACGCTTCCCCGACCGTTCTACGTGGGGAGGTGCCGATGAGCCGCAGGCTGGCGTTGCGCAAGGAGACCCTGGCGGAGCTGACGACGGGCGAGCTGACAGCCGTGGTGGGCGGCGCGCCGCCCACCCTCGACGTCGTGGCCTGCACGCGCGCGACGCTGACGTTCTGCCCCGACTTCTACTGCACGGGCACGATCTAGCCCGAGTGGCCCGCTCCGGGGCGTCGGTAGCATCGCTGGCATGACAGACGGGCGTACGTCGGAGTCGGGGCTGCCCATCCAGCCGGTGTACGCACCGGCCGACCTCGACGGGTTCGACCCGGCGGCGGCGCTGGGGGAGCCGGGCGCGTACCCGTTCACCCGCGGCGTCTATCCGACGATGTACACCGGCAAGCCGTGGACGATGCGGCAGTACGCCGGCTTCGGCACCGCCAAGGAGTCGAACGAGCGCTACCACGCGCTGCTGAACGCCGGCACGACCGGCCTCTCCGTGGCGTTCGAC
>DATMES010000025.1 GCA_035556555.1 Frankiaceae bacterium | reverse complement strand
TGCCACCGCCGGGGTCGCTGTCATGGAGGTCGGGGCGGGGTCCGATGACGATCTGCTCCGCGCGCTCGACGAGCTGTTGCCGACGGACTCGCGGTGGGCACATCGGCACGGGTCTCCTGGGCATGGGCGGGATCACGTACTGCCTGCCTTCGTCGCTCCGTCGGTCGTGGTTCCGGTGGTCGGGGGGCGGCTGATGCTGGGCACGTGGCAGTCGGTCGTTCTCGTCGACACGAACGGGGACAACCCGGATCGGGAGGTGCGGTTTTCGTTCCTGGGGGGATGAACGTCGGCGTTGGTACTTGCGCCGACGTACGCGCCCCGTGTGGACTAGCGGCGTAGACGCGCGCGCCGCCCGGTGCGCCATGAGGGCAGAGGGGTCGTACGTGGGGACCGCGGAGTCCGCGGACGTTCAGCGCAGCGCGGCGGACCGACTCGGCATCGCCGCCGGCATGCTCGTCCAGGAGCTGGGCCGCGACGACGACGTCGACGCCGAGCTGACCAATGGCATCGTCGCCCGTACGGGCACCGAGCTCGTCGACGAGGACTCGGACGACGTCGTCGACGTGGTGCTGCTGTGGTTCAGGGAGGACGACGGCGACCTCGTCGACCTGCTCATGGACGCGCGTACGCGCCTCGACAACAACGGCGCCATCTGGGTGCTCACGCCCAAGGCCGGGCGCGAGGGGCACGTCGAGCCGAGCGACATCATCGACGCCGCGCCGACCGCCGGCCTGACCCAGACCTCGACGCTGTCGGTGACGAAGGACTGGGCCGCCGCCAAGCTCGTCGTGCCGAAGGGGCAGCGGGCACCGCGCCGTTAGGCTCGCTCCATGGTCGACGTCGGTCAGGCAGCGCCGGACTTCGCGCTGAAGGACCAGAACAACGAGGTCGTCTCGCTCGCCGACTTCCGCGCCGTCAAGAACGTCGTCCTGATCTTCTACCCGTGGGCGTTCACCCGCGTCTGCGGCTCCGAGCTGCACGCGCTGCAGGCCGACCTGGCGTCGTTCCAGAACGACGCGGTGCAGGTGCTCACGGTGTCGGTCGACGCGCCGTACGCGCACCGGGTCTGGGCCGAGCAGGAGGGGTTCGAGTTCCCGCTGCTGGCGGACTTCTGGCCGCACGGGGCGGTGGCGCAGGCGTACGGCTGCTTCGACGACGTACGCGGGGTGGCGCGGCGGGGGACGTACGTCATCGACCGCGCCGGGATCGTGCGCTGGCAGGTCGTCACGGGCATCCCGGAGGGTCGCGACCAGGCGGCGTACCTCGAGGCGCTGGCGGAGCTCTAGTGGGCTGTTACGTCTGCGGCGCGCGGCAGACCGACCCGGCGAAGGGCGCGTCGCCGTGGCAGCGCGGCGTGGCGAGTGGCGAGCAGGTACTCGGGTGCCCCTCCTGTCAGGCGTCGGGCGCGTGGGCGGCGTCGCTGGACCGGTGTGCGGCGTGCGGGTCGACGACGTTGCGTCGCGCGCTGGGGGAGACGGCGTGCCGGGCATGCGGGCACATCGGTGAAGGGGTGGCGGCCGACGCGCCGCCGGACCGTACGGCGGGGGAGCGCGCGGCGCTGGCCGACGAGGTGTCGGCGGCGCTGGACCGGGCGTTCGGCCGGGACTAGGACCGAGGTCGCGCGAAGCGGGCGATGAGCCGGCCGCGCGGCTGCTCGGGCACCGCGACGCCGGTCGCGACGGGCGCGGGGTCGACGGGGCGTTCGGGCAGGCCGGGCGGGATCGACGGCTGCGCGAGCGAGACGTGCGGCAGCGTGAGGAACAGGCCCGCCGATGCCAGCGCCAGGGCGAGGCTGCCGAACCAGTAGTACGCGCCGCCGTTCTCCAGCGCGATCGTCCCGAGGAACGGCCCCACCGTGAACGCGAGCGACCACGCCAGCCCGACGGCGCCGGCGTAGCGGCCGCGGAGGTCGGGCGGGGCGATGGCGGCGAGGTACGCCTGCCCGGTCGGCGAGCCGAGCATCTCGCCGGTGGTCCAGATGAGCACCGTCGCGACGAGGAGCGGGATCGACGCGCCGACCGCGCCCGTGAGCGCGAAGCCGACGCCGAGCAGCACGCTGCCGACCGCCATGACGCGGTGCGGCGGGAAGCGGCGCGTACGCCCGCTGAGCCAGAACTCGGTGGCGATGATGAGCACGCCGTTGGTGGAGATGAGGGCGCCGTAGACGGCGGTGGACATGCCGCGGTCGGTGAGCGCCAGCGCGAGCGTGGACATCGGCTGGCAGAACATCAGCGCCCCGACGAACGTCCCCATCCAGTAGCGCCGCATGACCCGGTCGGCGAACACGGCGCCGAAGCCGCGCCGTGGAGCCCCGTCGGCCTTGGCTGTCGTCGCCGGCTTGGTCTCGCGGAGGAGCAGGAACGCCACGACGGCGTACGCCCACGATGTCGCGGCGTCGGCGAGGAAGAGCGGCGCGAAGCCGTACGTGGCGATGAGCACGCCGCCCAAGCCGGTGCCGACGGCGAAGCCGAGGTTGACGACGAGGCGGAACAGCGCGAACGCGTCGATGCGGCGTCCGGGAGGGGTGAGGTCGGTCAGCATCGCCGACACGGCGGGTCTGCCCGACTCCGAGACGGCGCCCGCGAGGAACGCCACGAGCACGACCGCCCACGGCGCCTGCGTGACGACGAGGCCGACGACCGCGAGGCCGCCGAGCGCGGGGGAGCCGACGACGACCGGCTTGCGGCCGAGGCGGTCGGCGAGCGTGCCGCCGGTCAGCGAGGCCACCATGCCGCCCGCGCCCCACGCGCCGAGCGCGATGCCGGCGGCGCGCAGCGAGAGGCCGCGGTCGGTGTGCAGGTAGATCGTCATGAACGGCACGACGAACGAGCCCGCGCGCGTGATGAGCGTGCCGGCGACGAGCACCCAGACGGCGCGCGGGAGCCCGCGCATGCGCTGGGGCAGGAGCGACCGGGTCATGGGTCGTGTGTAGCGCACCCCTGTGACAAGAACGAACGACTTTCGGAGATTCCCGTGGCGGGAGCGCAGGTACGCTCGGACGGCACGACGGGCGCGTAGCTCAGCGGAACGAGCACTCGGCTTACACCCGAGCGGTCGCAGGTTCGACCCCTGCCGCGCCCACCATCAGGTACATGTTCGAACCACGGTCCGCTGGATTGGCTGTGGTTCTTCGTTTCGGGCCCCTGGGGCGGCTGGTGGCCGAGGATGAGCCGCGCAATCTCCGTGTAGTCGTAGCGGATGATGCGCTCGCCCTCGACCACGACCCGCTCGAAGAAGACGTGATTGAGCGGGCGGCGTTCCTTGTCGTCTAGCACGCGGTAGACCAGGCCGATGTGGTCCACCATGCGCTCGGCGCGGGCGTAGACGGCGGCGACTCTGGCTGCCTTGACGCGCCCTGCGGCGTCAACAGGAGAACTTCTGCGGTCCCGGCGTCACCTGAACCGGCTCCCCGTCCGCGCGGTTGCCGCTGTACGTCTTGCTGTCCCAGAACACTTCCAGACCGACCAGCAACGAACCGTTGGCGGATCGCTCCACCGGAAAGTCCGCGCGGTAGGAGTGGCCCTGGCCATCGACACCGCAGACGGTGAGGACACGCGATCGACCCAGCACGCGAGAGTGGACGAGCGCTGGCGGTGTCGTCGGAACGCCGTCCCTGCCACCGCGATCGTTGTACTGCGCCAAGCAGATCGCCTGTGCCTGGCTGCGTGCGCAGAACGCCGGGCCGTCCGGTGACCGTTTGGCGGTTTCGTAGGTGGCTGTGAGGATTTGCTGCGCTTCGGCTTCGGTGGGCGCAGACAACGGGTTGGGCTTGTGGTTCGGCCATGGGCCGGGCCTGGTCGCCGCAATCACAGCGACCAGGCCCGCGCCCACGGCGAACGCGAGAAGCCAACGCTTCCGGGTCAACGTCGAGTTGACTGCCCGGTCAGCAGTTCCCACGAGACTCCCTTGTCATACGGCGTCTTCACCGGGACCTTGAGCATGACGGCACGCTGTACGTCGTACTTCACCCACTCGTTACCCCACCAGACGCTGGCCCAGTGGCCCTCGTCGTTGTAGGACTTCGCCTCGTAGAGCTCGCACGCCGTCCGCTCCCAGTAGTAGCCGAAGCCGGTCTGTACCGGCGACCCCGACGCGATCGAGAACTCTCGCCCACTCGTCGTGCAGCCGTCAGAGCTGCCGTAGTCCGCGCTCGGCTGCGGGATGGCGTCGAAGCGCTGGTTGCTGGCGCCGCTGGGCGCCGGCCGGGCCTCGACCCACATCTTCTCCATGAACCGGCGGTACGACGAGTGGCCGCTGACGTCGGTGTGGAGTTGCCAGAAGTTGCGGCTGCTGTCGTTGTCCTTGTCCTGTCCGTCGATCCGCCAGCAGACCCAGCGATCGAAGGCCTCGGTCTGTACGCGGAAGCAGTCCTTGTTTCGGGTGCTCCAGCTCGCGCTCGAACCGCCGTCGTCCTCCTCGCGGGTGCCCTCCGGCAGGTTCGGGTTGGCCATGATGTTGCCGAGCACGTCAGGCGGCGCCGCCACGGCCAGGGGCACGACCTCGGTCACCAGTGCCGAGAGCACCAGGTGGTCGCTGTCAGGCAGGCCTGCCGCCTTGAGCAGCACGTCAACGGCAGCCGTCACAACCTGCTGGATCTCGCTCAGCCGCGAGAGCAGGTGTTCCGGGGCGCCGATCGGCTCCAGCAGCGCGCTCACGTCGCCGATGGCCTCGTTCGGGTCACCGACCGTGGGCGTACCGATGATGCCCTTGATCTGCTCGACCAGCGCCATGAGGTCGGCGGTGCTCAGCGAGCCGAGGGCGAAGCGCTCGAGGAGCATGTAGATCGTGACGGTCGGCGTGAAGCCATCGGCCTCCGCGTCGACGAGGCGCGACAGCACCACAGCCGGGTCAGCCGGCTTGTCACCCTCGGGCGTGTGCTCGTTGAGCAGCGGGTTCGGCCGCACGCTCATCGTCTCCGGCCGCGCCGTGACGTACGTCGTGAAGCCCTCGACGGTCGGCACCCGGTAGACCGCGGCCTTCGCCGGGTCGAACGGTACGCCGCGCTCGGTCAGCGTCTGCTTGAGGTCGGTGATCTGCGCCGCGACGTCCGGGTCGGACGAGGCCAGCCGCCACTCGGGGTGGTTCGCCAGCGTGTTTAGCGCGGTGGCAGGGAGCGTTGCCTGCGAGGCCACCGGACTGCTGAGAGCGATGGGTGCGATCAGCGCGGTTGCCGTTGCAGCGGCGGCAATGCTCGTGCGCCGCATCCGGCTCTGGCCGTGTGCCACCTGGCGGTGGCGTCCTCGGTAGGACATAGACGTGGGGAGTCCTCTCCTGATCTTCCCCCGGTAGGCACCCTGCCCCCGTGGTTGTTGCTGGTGCGGCATATGAGCGGAGAGGTGAGAGTGCCGCGCGGTCAGGAAAAGCCCCTAACTCGGTTCCTGAACACGCGGCGTTACCCCCGCGCCCTATGCCCGGAATAGCCC
>DATMES010000023.1 GCA_035556555.1 Frankiaceae bacterium | reverse complement strand
AGGGTTGGGCCGACGCGGGTGCGCGGGCGCCGCTCGTCCGGGGTTGACCGCCGTTCTTGTGGTGGTCCAGCGCCAAAGGGGCTCCTCCCCAGCACGATCCAGGCCCAGCGCGAGCCAGGATGGAAAAGGCTCCGGGTTGCGCGGACGACCGCTACTCCGGGCGGTCGCCTACGGGGGCAGGCGCGATGACGCGGCGGGCGCGGTTGCGGGTGATGACGGAGCGGCGGGGCACGTGCAGCTCGCGGCGCAGCAGCGCGGCGCGGCCCTCAGGGGTGCCGAGCCGGCGGCGCAGCGCGGCGACGGGGGCGACGCGGCGTACGACCATCGGGGCGAAGCCGAGGCGGGCGTAGAACCGGTTGGCGTCGCGGTGCTGCGGGAACACGCTCACGACCACGCTGTCGGCGGCCAGCTCGTCGGCGTACGTCACCGCCGCCGTCACCAGCGCCTTGCCCGCGCCGCGGCGCCGGTGCGCGTCGGCGACGTGCATCGCGGACAGCTCCACCGAGGACCCCTCGGTGAGCAGCGTCGCGCGGGTGCGGACGAGCTGCGCCATGCCGATGATCGCGTCGTCGTAGACCGCGACGAGGACCCGCGACTCGGGGTCGGCGAGCGCCGCCCCGAAGCGCGCGGTGACCTGCTCGTCGGACTCGGCGCCGTTGGTACGCCGCCGCAGCCCCTCCTCACGCAGCTCCCGCCAGAGGCCGAGGAGGGCGGGGATGTCGGAGCGCCCCGCCTCGCGGACGGTCACGTCGGAACGCGCCACCAAGCCCTCCCTGTCGTACTCCGGCCGTACGGTCTGTGCTCCCCCTCCCCCGGATGCCGCCTCGGGCACCATAGCCCGGAACGCCGCGCGGGCGTAACCCGTCCGTTATCTACGCGTGCCGGTCGACGAGGTCGCGGAGGCGTTCGACGTGCTCGCGGCGGGTCTGCGTCGCGCCGACGGAGACGCGGATCGTGAGGTCGCCGTCGAGGCGGGTGTGGGTGAGGTAGACCTCACCGGTGGCGTTGAGGTCGTCGAGGAGGCGCTGCGTCGCGCCGTCGCCCTCCGCATGCCGGAAGCAGACGAGGTTGAGCGGCGGCGGGGTGCTGAGGACGAGGCGTTCGTCCTTGTCCACCCACGCCGCGAGCTCCTGGGCCAGGGCTACGTGCTCGCGGACGTGGTGGCGTAGCCCCTCGGCGCCGTAGTGGCGGAGCACGAACCACAGCTTCAGCGCCCGGAAGCGCCTCCCCAGCGGGATCTGCCAGTCGCGGTAGTCGATCACCGCGCCGCTCTCCGTGGCGGCGTTGCGGAGGTACTCGGGCACGACGCTGAGCGCTGTGGTGAGCGCCGCCCGGTCGCGCACGTAGAACGCGTCGCAGTCGAACGACGTCCACATCCACTTGTGCGGGTTGAAGCAGTACGAGTCGGCCTCGGCCAGCCCGTCGTGGATCCAGCGGTACTCCGGGCAGACGGCCGCCGTGCCGGACATCGCGGCGTCGACGTGCAGCCACGCGCCGTGCGCGTGCGCCGCCGCGGCCGTGGCGCCGATCGGGTCCATGGCGTTCGATGAGGTCGTGCCCGCGGTGGCGACGACGAACGCCGGCGTCAGCCCCGCCTTGGCGTCGGCCGCCAGCAGGTCGGCGAGGGCGCCGGGACGGAGGGCGTACGCCTCGTCCACCGGCACCTGCCGCAGGTTCGCGGGGTCGAGCCCCGCGATCTTCCAGCCCTTCTCGACGGACGAGTGGGCCTGGGTGGAGGTGTAGCCGGTGAGGGTGCCGTACGGCGCCCCGGCCCGCTCCCGCGCGGCCAGCAGCGCGCAGAGGGTGGCGGAGGAGGCGCTGTCCTGGATGACGCCGTTGCCGCGGAACGTCTCCGGCAGCGCGAGCAGGTCCACCAGCCAGTCGAGGACGTGCGTCTCGAGCTCCGTCGCGGCGGGGCTGGTTGCCCAGAGCATCCCCTGGACGCCGAGGCCCGTGGAGACGAGGTCGCCGAGGATCGCGGGGCCGGAGCCGTTGCAGGGGAAGTAGCCGAACCAGCCCGGCGACTGCCAGTGCGTGATGCCGGGGAGGATCACGCGGTCGAGGTCGGCCAGCATCGCCTCGAACGGCTCGCCGTGCTCGGGGGCGTTCTCCGGGAGCATGGCCCTGGTCTCACCGGGCGCGACGCGGCTCGCGACGGGGTGCTGAGCGATGTTCTCGAGGTAGTCGGCGACCCAGTCGACGACGGCGCGGCCGTGCGTACGGAACTCGTCGGGTGTCATGTGGAACGACTCGCGCGGCGTGTCCATGCCAACCGAGCCTACGCGGGGAAAGAACGTTGCGGCGCAGGCCGTCCGGCCCGTTGACCCACGGCGACCGACGGGTCTAACGTCGCTGCCGTCCGCGACGCGCGCCGGCCTCCCTCCCCACTCCCAGAACCCCGGGCGTGCCGTGCAGCGTTTCGGACCGGGAACCCGGGCGGCTGAGTAGACAACACCGAGGATCGGGGAAGACCTCGGCGGAACCAAAAGCCCCCGGGTTCCACCACGTCCAGGGCCCTGCCGGTCGCCGGTCGAGCGAGCCCGAGCGAGCCCGAGCGAGCCCGAGCGAGCCGTGGAAGTTACCGGTGAGTACGGACTCACGCCCACGCTCGACCGGTGACTTCGGCAGTCCATACCCACCGGTAACGTCCGGCGGGCGAGAAGCCGGAGTGGATCATCCGTGTCCCCTCCCGTACGCCGAAATGGCCGCTGAACGGACACAGGTGATCGTTCAGCGGTGGGAGGGGCGGCGAGCGCGGGGCGAGGGTGGCGGCGGGGCGAGGCGGGCGGGGGTTTCCGAGTGCGCCCGCAGGGCCCCGGTGGCCGCTGCTGCGCGGGCGAGCCGGGTGGAAGGTGTGCGGCGAGAGCGGGGCGAGGAGGGCGGGGGGCTGGCGTACCGCCGACTAAGGGAGCTCGCGGAACTAGGCGGTGCGCCAGCCCCCCGCCCTTAAATGGGACCTACTCCTCGCCGAGGTACGCCTTCCGCACCTGCTCGTTCCCGAGCAGCTTGCGGCCCTCGTCGGAGAGAACGATCTTCCCCGTCTCGATGACGTAACCGTGGTCGGCCAAGGTCAAAGCCGCCTGTGCGTTCTGCTCGACGAGCAGGATCGTCGTCCCGGCGTCCTTCAACGTACGGATCGTCGAGAAGATCCGCTCCATCATGATCGGCGAGAGCCCCATGGACGGCTCGTCGAGCATGAGCAGGCGCGGCCGCGACATCATCGCGCGCCCCATGGCGAGCATCTGCTGCTCGCCGCCGGAGAGGGTGCCGGCGGCCTGCTGGGCGCGCTCCCCCAGCACAGGGAACAGCTCGTACACGTGTGCGATGTCGCTGTCGATGCCGCTGCGGTCGTTGCGGGTGAACGCGCCGAGCTCGAGGTTCTCGACGACGCTCATGCGGGGGAAGATCTTGCGGCCCTCGGGCGAGTGGGCGATGCCGCGGCGGACGACCTCGTGGGCGGGCATGCCGGTGATGCGCTGCCCCTCGAAGATGACGTCGCCGGAGACGACGGGGAGCAGGCCGGAGAGCGTACGCAGCGTGGTGGTCTTGCCGGCGCCGTTGCCGCCGATGAGGGTGACGACCTGCCCGGCGGGGACGCTGAACGAGATCCCCTTGACTGCCTCGATCTTGCCGTACGACACGCGGAGGTCTCGGACCTCGAGCATCGGCGTGCCGGCCATGACCTCGGACGGCTGCTCGCGGTACTCGTACGGGTCGGCGGTCACGACGCCTCCCCGGTGGCGGGGGTGCCGAGGTACGCCTCGACGACGCGCGGGTCGGCCTGCACTTGCGCCGGGGTCCCTTCGACGAGCTTCTTGCCCTGGACGAGCACGGCGACCCGGTCGCAGAGGTTGAAGATGAACTTCATGTCGTGCTCGATGACGACGACGGCGAGGCCCTGCTGGCGGATCTTGCGGACGAGCTGCATGGCCGCCGCGGTCTCCTGGGGGTTCATGCCGGCGGTGGGCTCGTCGAGCAGCAGCAGGCCCGGCTTGGTGGCGAGCGCGCGGGCGATCTCGAGGCGGCGCTGGTCGCCGTACGGGAGGTTCTTGGCGAGGGCGTTGGCGTGCTGGCCGAGGTTGACGAAGTCGAGCAGCTCGCGGGCCTGCCGCTCCCCCTCGCGCTCCTCGCGCCGGTACAGCGGCCCGTGCAGGATCGCCGTGAACACGCCGGCCTTGGTGCGCGAGTGGCGGCCGACGAGGACGTTCTCCAGGGCGGTCATGTTGGGGAAGAGCCGGATGTTCTGGAACGTCCGCGCGAGGCCCATCTTGGTGATCTCGTGCGGCGCCCCGGAGAGCACCTGGCCGCGGTAGGTGACCCGGCCCTCGGTGGGGTCCTCCATGCCGGTGAGGCAGTTGAAGAACGTCGTCTTGCCGGCGCCGTTGGGGCCGATGAGGCCGACGATCTCGCCCTCGTGCACGACGAAGTCGACGTCGCTGACGGCGGTGAGGCCACCGAAGCGCTTGGTGACGCCGTCGGCGTGCAGGACGACGTCGCCGGGCGGGACGTACGGCTGCGGCTCCGGCGGCGGAGGCGGCGTGGCGGGCGCCTTGCGGGCGCGGGGCGGGGTCATGCCGTCGCCACCGGGGAGCCGGGGGGCGCCGACGTGGCGTCGGCCCCGCTGGTGTCGTCGTGGAACTCCCGTTGCCGGCGCTTGTTCGGCACGATGCCCTCCGGGCGGAACCGCATCATGAGGATCAGCGCGACGCCGAACAGCAGGATGCGCTTCTCCTCGACGAAGCGGAGCTTCTCGGGGATGACGACGATCGCGGCCGAGCCGAGCAGCGCGCCGCCGATCGTGCCCATGCCGCCGAGGACGACGGCGGCGAGCAGCAGGATCGACTCGTCGAACTTGTACGAGTCCGGCGAGACCTGCGTGGTGAGGTGGGCGTTGAGCGTGCCCGCCGCGCCGGCGAGGAACGCGCCGATGGCGAACGCGAGCAGCTTGAGCCGCGTGGTGTTGACGCCCATGGCGGCCGCCGCGGTCTCGTCCTCGCGGATCGCGACCCAGGCGCGGCCGACGCGGCTGTTGTTGAGCCGCACGAACACGAGGATCACGAAGACGAGCAGCACCAGCTCGGCCCAGAAGTAGTTGGCGAAGTACGCCAGCTCGATCCCGAACAGCTCGTGCGAGTCGCCGAAGTTGAAGCCGCCGGGGAGCTCGAGGTTGGGGACGCCGGGGATGCCGTTCGGCCCGTTGGTGATCTTGGGCCCGGCGGTGCCGTCGAGGTTGTTGGCGGCGATGCGGAAGATCTCGCCGAACGCCAGCGTGACGATCGCCAGGTAGTCGCCGCGCAGCCGCAGCGTCGGCGCGCCGATCGCGATGCCGAACCCCGCGGCCACGAGCGCGCCGATGACCAGCACGACGAGGAACGGCAGGTGGACGTCGAGGTTCGACGCCTCGGCGCCGCTGAGGGAGGCGCCGACGTACGCGCCCACGCCGAAGAACGCGACGTAGCCGAGGTCGAGCAGGCCGGCCAGGCCGACCACGATGTTGAGGCCGACGACGACCGCCGCGAACACGCCGACGGACGCGGCGACACGGAGCCAGTAGTTGCTCCCGGCCTGCGTGAACGGGAACACCGCGGCGGACAGCAGCGCGGCGACGATGGTGATCATGCGCTGCCGCTCGGACGCGGCCTGGAACCACGCCGTGACGCCGACCCGCGCCGCGGCGAGCAGGAAGAACGCGATCGCGACGAGGAACGCCACGAACTGGTTGGACGCCTCGATGGACAGGCCCTCGACGACGAGCATGAGCATCAGCCCGATGACGACGACGATCGCGAGGAGCTGCAGCCAGACGGAGCCGGGCGGCAGCGGCTCGACCACCTCGTCGCGCGGCTGCGACCCGAACGCCGCCAGCAGCAGCACCGAGCCGACGAGGCAGAGCCAGCCGCCGACGGCGACGTTGACGAGGCCGCCGCCCTCCACCGCGATGGCGAGGACGGTGTAGAGCGTGACCACGAGCATGCCGAGGCTCGCGACCTCGCCCGCGGCGTCGCCGCCGGCCCGCCGGTGGAAGGCGAACGCCGCGAACACGACGAGCGCGAGGCAGTACGCCCGGACGCCGCCCGGGTAGCCGGACAGCGTCATCTTGCCGGGGAAGCCGGAGAACGCCGCCCACGGCAGGAACGACCCCGCGACGACCAGTGCGGCGCCCGCGCCGGCGAGCGGCACACGCTGCGCGTCGAAGCGGCCGGCGAACTCGTGCCAGCCGTCCGACGCCTGCCGGACGACCCTGCCGACCGGCGACGCGGGCTGGGCCCGGCCGGGGGTGGGCGCGTACGGCCCCGTCGGCTGTCCGGAGGGGACGACGTTGCTCACGCTCGGTTCACCACCCGCTCGCCGAGGAGGCCCTGCGGTCTGAACACGAGGATGACGATGAGCACGACGAACGCCCACACGTCCTTCCACGCGCCGCCGCCGAAGCGCCCCGGCACGTACTGGGTGGCCATGACCTCGACGAGACCGAGCACGAAGCCGCCGAGAACGGCGCCGGCGATGTTGCCGATGCCGCCGAGGACGGCCGCGGTGAACGCCTTGATGCCGGCCAGGAAGCCCATCTTGAAGCCGACCGTGCCGACCTGGAGGCCCTGCATGACGCCCGCGACGCCCGCGAGCGCGGCGCCGAGGATGAACGCCACGACGATGATCCGGTCGGTGTTGATGCCCATGAGCTGCGCGGTGTCGCGGTCCTGCGCGGTGGCCTGCATGGCCTTGCCGGTACGGCTCTTCCGCACGAACGCGGAGAGCGCCAGCATGAGGCCGATCGCGACGATGACGACGAACAGGTCGATGTACGACACCCGTACCCCCGCGACGCGGAAGCCGCCGGTGATGTACTGCGGGAAGTTCTGCTCGTTCTTGGCGCCGCCGCCGAAGTAGTAGAGCCGCACCATCTCCTGTAAGAACAGCGAGACGCCGATGGCCGTGATGAGCGGCGCCAGCCGGGGCGCGTTGCGCAACGGCCGGTAGGCGAAGCGTTCGATGACGAGCGCCGTCGCGACGCTGGTCATGATGGCGGCGAGGAGCACGAGCACCAGGGCGATGCCGGCGGGCGTGCCGTCCGGGAGGACGTACCGCTGGAAGGCCAGACCGCCGAAGGCGCCCACCATGAAGACCTCGCCGTGGGCGAAGTTGATGAGCTGGATGATGCCGTACACCATCGTGTAGCCGAGGGCGATCAGACCGTACAGCGCACCGAGCACGACTCCGTTGACGAGCTGCTGCGCGAACTGCGACACACGAGCCTCCGCGTGGGACGAGGGGCAGAGCCTAAGCCCTGCCCCTCGCCCATCGATCAGACGGGATGGACTAGCCGAGCGAGTCCGTCTTCTTCGGAGCCCACTTCTTGGACGTCACCGCGTAGACGGTGAGGACCTTGGTGGTGGTGTCGCCGAACTCGTCGAACGCGACCTCGCCGGTGACGCCCGAGATCTTGACGCCGCCGACCGCGTCGATGGTGGCCTGGCGGACGCCCTCGTCGACCTTGTCCTTGCCCGCGAGGCTCTTCTTCAGGGCCTCGATGATGACGTTGGCCGCGTCGTAGGCGTAGGCACCGTAGGCGCCGTAGGCCTCCTTGAAGCCGGCCGCGGTGTACGCGTCGACGAACGCCTTGGCCGACGCGAGCGTGTCGGTGGGCGCGCCGACCGACGTGGCGAGGTCACCCTCGACGCCGCCGTTGTCGATGAACTTCTGGTCGTAGATGCCGTCGCCGCCCATCAGCGGGCCCTTGAACCCGGCGTCGTGCAGCTGCTTGGACAGCGGCGCGGCCTCCGGGAACTCGCCGCCGTAGTAGACGGCGCCGGGCTTGCTGTTGAGGATCTTCGTGACGACGCCGGAGAAGAGCTTGTCACCGGGGTTGATCGTCTCGGTGGCGGTGACCGTGCCGCCGCCCTTCTTGAACTCGGCGGCGAACGCGGCCTGCAGGCCCTGGCCGTACGTCTTCTTGTCGTGGACGATCGCGACCGTCTTGATGCCCGTGCCGAGGAGGTACTGCGCGGCGAACGGGCCCTGGATGTCGTCGGTCGTGGCGACGCGGTAGTAGTTGGCGTACTTGCGCTTCTGCGCGGCCAGGTTGTCGCGGCCGGTCAGGGCGACGCCGGTGTTGGCGGGCGAGACCTGGACGATCTTCGCCTGCTGCAGAACGGGGGCGACCTGCTCGGCGACGCTGGAGTTCAGCGTGCCGACGACGCCGACGACGGCCTCGTCGCTGGAGAGCTTGGCCGCGGCGGTGGCGCCGACGTTGGCGGTCGCCTGGTCGTCCTCGGCGGCCAGCTCGAGCTTCCAGCCGTCGATCTTGTTGCCCTCGTTCGCCTGGCGGATGGCGAGGTCGACGCCGTTCTTGATGCCCAGGCCCAGGGCCGAGAGGTCACCAGAGAGCGGGGCGATGACGCCGATCTTGGCGGTGTGGGTGCCACCACCGGAACCACCGGGGTCGTCCTCGCTCTTCTCCCCGCAGGCGGCGAGGACGAGTACGCCGATGACGGCAGGTGCTACGAGCTTGATGAGCCGGCGCTGTCGCACGCGGACTCCCTCCTCCACTGCGCTCGACCGGCGGGCCCTCCGCCGACCAGATTGCCCCCGCTCTAGCGGGAAGCGGCATGAACCTATCCCCTCGGGCACGTCGTTGTGGAGTTGGCGGCGCCGGGCCGCAACCATCCTGTGACCATTGCGAGGCGGTTTTCCGGCCGGCCGCGCGACCGCGGGGCGGCGTCGGCCGTCCTCATGGCGGGGTTACAGGTCGTACGCGAGCACGATCAGCGTCAACCTGCAGCCGGCGCAGGTCGCGGTGTCGAGCTCGGCGCGCGCCACCCTGGTGGTCCGGCGCAGGAGCGCGCCCCGCACGCCCACTCCGCTCGTCTGCGGCCAGTACGTCAGGCCGTCGGCGCTCGTCTCCGTGACGTACTCGCCCTTAGCGCACGGCATGGCGCGTCCCGTCAGGCACGCCGTGACCCGGACGTCCTCGGTGAGCCCCGACGCGACGCGCGCGAACGCGTAGTACTTCGTGCCCGCGCCGCCCGTGAGCGGCGCGCGCAGCGCGGCGCTCGTCACGGCCGGACCGAGAGCCTTGTGCTGCGCGGAGTACCTCTGCCGGGACGTCTTCGTCGCGGCGATCGTGCGGCCGGTCGCTCCCGGCGGGAGGGGGAGGCGGATCTCGGCACGGCCGCCCGCGAGCAGGTAGAAGCGGTACCGCCCGGGCGCGAGCGTGACCCGCGCCTTGCCGAGCGGGAGCGGCGTCACGAGGCTATGAGCGGACGCCACGCCGAGCGTCGCCGGGCGCGTGGGCGCGTCCATGTCACGGCTCGCCAGGACGCCCCCGTACGGCGTCGGCTTCGCCCCGCCGAGCTGCCAGACCGCGAGCCCGGCGTACGCGCCGTCCCCCACGATGACCGCGTCGGCCTACGCGACCATGAGCGGCGCGCTGAGCGACACGTCCGCGTAGGACGGGCCCGACCCCGTGATCGCCAGCACCGCGGGATCCGCCGCGGCGGGCGTGCCGAGAAGGGTGGACAGTACGACGACCGCGGCCGCGGCGAGGCGCCTCAGGCTGTCAGGCAAGTCGGATCCTCCGCGCGAACGCGCTAGTTGACGTCGATGTAGCAGGTGGCGCTCCACCCGGTCCGCAGGGCGCCGTGGCCGGGGATGGGAGGGACGGCCAGGGAGGCCAGGGCGGCGGCCACCAGGGATCGCCGCGAGGTCGTACGCATGGGTCGCTGAGTGGTACGCAACGTTTCCCCCGTTGCTCGGATGAAGAAATCCGGGTCCATCGGACGATGGCGGAGATCACGGGCAGCCACCAACGGCGTCAACGTTCTCGCCGGCATTTCCTACGCGTCGGAAGCGGGGCGTTCCGTGCCCGTCAGCACCAGCTCGGCGAGCGCGCGCATGGTCATCCGGCGGTCCATCGCGGTGCGCTGGATCCACCGGAACGCCTCCGGCTCGGCCATCCCGTGGTCGTTCATGAGCGCGCTCTTGGCGCGTTCGACGGCCTTCCGCGCCTCCAGCCGCCCGGTCAGGTCGTCGACCTCGGCCTCGAGCTGGACCAGCTCGCTGTAGCGCGAGAGCGCCATCTCGATCGTGGGCAGCAGATCCTTCTTCTGGAACGGCTTCACGAGGTACGCCATCGCCCCGGCCTCGCGCGCCTTCTCCACGAGGTCACGCTGACTGAACGCCGTGAGGATGATGACCGGCGCGATCCGCTGGCGGGCGATCTCCTCCGCGGCCGCGATCCCGTCGAGGACCGGCATCTTCACGTCGAGGATGACCAGCTCGGGACGGAGCTGCTCCGCCATGGTCACGGCGGTACGGCCGTCGCCGGCCTCGCCGCACACGTCGTACCCCTCCTCCTCGAGCATCTCGCGCAGGTCGAGACGGATCAGCGCCTCGTCCTCGGCGATGAGGACGCGCCGTGCGGTGGGGTCCGGGCTCTGCACGTCGCGCAGCCTACCGACGGCGCGGCGTCGGTAGAGTCGTGGCCGAGCGGCGGTGGCGGAATGGCATACGCGGCGGGCTCAAACCCCGCTGCCCGCAAGGGCTTGTGGGTTCGACTCCCACCCGCCGCACCGGGATCGCTCTGTGGAGATCACGAGGCGCGAAGCCGGCGTGCGGACGGCACCCAACGCGTGCCGGCGCCGGCCTGCACTCGGGCACCGAGCCCCGTTCCGCCACGCCCTGCTAGACCTCGGGAACCTCGTCCTCGGGGGTGCCCGCGACGCCACGGTCTGGGTCGTTCTCGTGGTCGTGGTCGACCTGCTCGACCTCGGCGAGGAACGCCGCCAGGCGATCCACGACGTCACGCGCCGCGGGGTCGCGGTCGGCGAAGTCCACGAGGTGGTCGGCGACGTCGTGGAACGACACCTTCTCCTCGCCGCGGTCCCTGCGCAGCCTCTCGACGCCGTCCACGGTGCGGTCGTACCCGCGAGGGCGAGCGCTGAAAATTCGCCGCGAGGGATTGGCGCCCCTCGCGCGTAGACCCGTATGAGCCCGGGCGCCGGCGGGCGGGAGGGGCCCTCGCGGGGGTTCGTCCGACGGCGCCGGGGCCGGACGCACCGGGGTCCCTCCCGGGCGCGTTCGTGGTGCCGGGCCGCCTGACTCCCCCAGCCTGGGCGGCGCGGCACGCGACGGTGGTCCGGCCGCGCTCTGAGGGGGGCGCGGCCGGCCACCGTGCCGTCAGCAGAACTCGTAACGCTGTTCGAGCACCCAGTACTCGATGCACCCGTCACAGTTGGTCTGCGTCGGGTCGCACATCACGCAGAGCTTCGTGCACTCCGCCTCCACCGCCCGAGCGGCCGGCATCGTGACACCGATCGTCGCTACTGCCGCGATCGCGACAGCCAGGATGCGCTTGCCCATCGTGTCCTCCCCTTGGTGTCGGATGCGGCGTTCAGCCGCACCCCTGGTACGCCCTGACGGGCTGCCCCCCTGGTTTGCCCACGACCTGCGTGGGCTCGAGGGTCACATCGACGTACACGCCCCTCGCGCAGTCCCGTACGCGCGACCGCGGCGAGAACTCGTCGGGGTCCACGACGGTGATGCTCGCCATGGCCAGCGACGGGTCGTCGCCGATCGTGACGCGGCGTGTCCTGCGCGGCTTCCGTACGTCATCCCCCTCGGTCTCACCGACGCCGGCCACGACCTGGATGAGGGGCGCTGCCGGCGTGGGGACGGACGGTGTGGCGACCGGCGGCGGCTCGTTCCGGGGCCTCGGCGGTACGACGCGCGGTGCGGCGGCCCGCGGAACGCGCGACCGCGGGGCGTCGTCGTCGAACAGCGGGAGCCGCAGCGCGCCGGTGCCCACCGCGAACGTCACGACGGGAACCGCGAGCAGGGCGAGCCGGCGCGGACGGAACGCCGCCTTCACCGTCACGACGACGCTCGCGCTCGACGCCAGCGCCGTCCGCATCGCGTGCCTGGCGCGCGCGAGCACGGACTCGGCTGCCTTGTACGACAGCGCGTGCCGTAACGCGATCTGCTGCACGGACAGGCCCTGCGCCCGGTCGGCGAGAACGGCGCGCTGGCGTTCCGGCAGCGACGCCAGCAGGACGCGCAGGGCCGCCGCGTCGACGCCGCCGTACAGCTCCTCCTCGGGGCCCGGCGCGACGTCGGGGTCGGACGCGAGCTTGACGACGGCGCGGGCGCGACGGGCGGCCTTGCGGTGCAGGTCGGCGCAGAGCCGTACGGTCACCGCCGTCAGGAACTGCTCCATCCGCGCGGCGTCGAGTCCCTCGAACGTCGCGCAGCGCAGCATCGCCTCGGACACGACGTCCTCGGCGTCCTCGCGCGTGGCACAGCGCCGGCGGGCGATGCGCAGCAGTCGTTCGCGGTGCGCGACGACCTCGGGCCAGACGTCTCCGGGCATGCCAAATATCCCCAACCCCTAGAACGCCGGTGCGGTGGGCATGCCCGTGACGGCGGCTCCGAACGCCGTACGTATTCGCTGCCGGCTGCCGTCGTCCTGCCAGGGATGGCGAAACCGCGGTACGGCCGCCAAGGACGGCTCCTGCGCAACAGGTTCTCTGCAGGTCAGGCGCCGGTCTCACGCGTGGTGATCTTCAAGGAACGACCGGGGGGCGCCGGGGGTAAACGCACGTGACGTTCCTCGTGGTGTCGGCCAAGCCTGCTCGCTGCACCTAGCGGCGGCGTTCGCCTTCCTCCCAGGCGCGCTGCCGCAGCTGCTCGACGTCGAGTTCCGCACGCTGCGCGCGGGTCCGCGCCTCGCGTACGGCCTTGGTCGCCGACGCGAGCTCGTCCTTGAGCTCGCGGACGCGCACCTCGGCCTCGTGCAGCTCCGCGGCGCGCGCCCTGGCCTCGGCGGTCGCCGCCTTCAGCCGTACGGCCAGCGAGTCCTCGCTCTTCTTCGCGGGGGGCGCGGCATTCCTCGCAGGCGCGCTCTTCGCGGGCGCGGCCTCCTTCGCGGGCGCGGCCTCCTTCGCGGGCGCGCTCTTCGCGGGCGCCGCCTTGGCCGGCTTCTCCACGACCTTCAGCCGTGACCGCTTCGGCTCGGGCTGCTCCTTCGCGGGGCGTTCGCGTGGCGGTGGCGGCGTCCAGTCGCCGACCTCGCCGAAGCCGAAGCCCGCCGCCGCGGCGGAGCGCTCCTTGTCGAGCCGCCCCGCGCGGACGAGGTCCGCGACGTCCTGGTCGACGGTCGCCGCCTCGAGCGTTGCCGAGACCGCGCCGGCCTGCGCGGAGGCACGATCGCCGAGCACCCGTGCGACGAGGTCGGCTACGGCGGCGACCGCGGCGCGGCGTTCCGCGGTCGCCTTGCGCAGCGCGCCGGCGTCGCCGCGCAGCGCCGCGTCCTGCGCCACGCGCAGCCGTTCCCCCGCTGTCAGCAGCGCCGCGATCTGCTGGGGATGCTCGCGCGCGACGACGTTGACGCCCCACGCCGCGACGGTGGGCTTGCGCAGCTTGGCGACCCGCGCCGCCGCCTCGCGATCGGTCTTCTTCAGCTCGCGCACGATCGCGTCGCGCGCAGGGACGAACTCCTCGGGGTCGAGGCCGTACAGGTCGTCGGGAGTCACGCGACACCGACCCCGACGAGGGAGCCGACGCCGTACGTCACCGCCGCCGCCCCCGCCCCGAGCAGCAGCTGGCGTACGCCGGTGAGCAGCCACGGGCGCGCGGTCATCCGGCCGACGACGGAGCCGACGACGAACATCGCGGTGCCGCTGAGCACCGCCGCGACGACGAAAGGCCGCGGGAGGTCGGCGGCGTACGCCACCACCGGCACCGTCGCTCCCAGAGCGAACGCCACGAACGACGACCACGCGGCGAGCCACGCGGACGGCAGGTTGTCGGGGTCGATGCCGAGCTCCTCGCGCGCGTGGATGCGCCACAGCACCTCGGGGTCGCGGGCGAACTGCCGCGCGACCTCCTTCGCGAGGTCCGCGCTGAGGCCGCGGTTGCGGTAGAGCGCGGCCAGCTCGGCCTCCTCGGCCTCCGGCGCGCGGGCCAGCTCGCGGCGTTCGATGGCGATCTCCGCGCGGGCCAGCTCGGTCTGCGAGCGGACGGAGTTCCACTCGCCGGTGGCCATGGAGAACGCCCCCGCGAACAGCCCGGCGAGCCCTGCCAGCAGCACGACGCTCGCGGACACGTCGGCGCCCGCGACGCCCATGACGAGCGCGAAGTTGGATACGAGGCCGTCGGTCACGCCGAACAGCGCGGGCCGCAGCCACCCGCCGGTGATGTTGCGATGGCGTACGTGGTGGTCGACGCGCTGCGCGGCCGGAGCGCCCATGCGCCCGACCCTACGTCACCCCTGGAACGTGTACTGCCCCCACGTGCGCCCGCGGTCGCGCGTGTAGTGGATCGTGCCGAACCCGAGCGCCCAGCCGTGGGTGAAGCCGATGTCGTTCGCCACACCGGCGCCCTGGCCGCCGATCGAGCGGAACTTGCGATGCGTGGCGGCCCTGCGCGTGCTCGACGGCACCGCAAGTTCGGCGGGCATCGCCGATCCGCGTGGGGTGCAGGAACGCGTCCTGGAAGATCAGACCCTCCACGTCGCGCCCGCGGAAATCGGCGCCTCGGATATGGAGGGGCGAGAAGTCGCGCTTGCCATGCTGGTACGCGGCCAGGACGTCAGCAGCCGTGGAGTCCTCACGGGGGCGGTGTCAGATGGATCCACGGCACCCCGCGGCGAGGTCGGCCGCGAGCATGCCGAGGGCGGCGTTCGCCGCACGCGGCGAGTCGGCGTCGAGGACCGCCCGGACGAACGCCGACCCCACGATGACCCCGTCGGCGTACGCCGCGACCTGCGCCGCCTGCGCGCCGTTCGAGACACCGAGGCCGACGCACACCGGCAGCGACGTGGCCTCGCGGACCCGCGCGACGAGCGCGGGCGCGACGTCGGACACCGCGTCGCGCGTGCCGGTGACGCCCATGGTCGACGCGGCGTAGACGAACCCGCCGTTGGTCCGGGCCACGACCTCGATGCGCTCGCGGGTGGACGACGGCGCGACGAGGAAGACGGGGTCGAGGTCGTGGGCGCGCACGGCCTCCAGCCACTCGCCCGCCTCCTCGGGGATGAGGTCGGGCGTGATGGCGCCCGCTCCCCCGGCGCTGCGCAGGTCGCGCGCGAACGCCGCGGCGCCGTAGCGCTCCACGGGGTTCCAGTACGTCATGACGACGACAGGGACGCCCAGCGCCGCAACACCTTCCACGGTCGCCAGCACGTCGCGCGTACCCGTCTTCGCGTCGAGCGCGCGCTGCACCGCGGCCTGGATGACCGGGCCGTCCATGAGCGGGTCGGAGTACGGCAGCCCGACCTCGACGACGTCGACGCCGTTGTCGACCATCGCCTTGAACGCGTCGACGCCCGCGAAGCCCGCGGGCAGGTAGCCGACCAGCGCGGCGCGGCCGGGAGCGAAAGCGGAGGACAAGGTCACAGCAGGTGGAACCACTTGCCCGCGGTGTCCACGTCCTTGTCGCCGCGGCCCGAGTGGCAGACGACGACGACGCCGTCGGGGCCGAGCTCGCGCGCGACGGCCACGGCGCCCGCGACGGCGTGCGCGGTCTCGATCGCCGGGATGATGCCCTCCGTACGGCACAGCAGCGCGAACGCCTCCATCGCCTCGGCATCACTCACCCGCCGGTACTCGGCGCGGCCCTGGTCGCGCAGCCAGGCGTGCTCCGGCCCGACGCCCGGGTAGTCGAGGCCGGCCGAGATCGAGTGCGTCTCCAGCGTCTGCCCGTCGTCGTCCTGCAGCAGGTACGACCGCGCGCCGTGCAGCACACCAGGCGACCCGCCGACGAGCGTCGCGGCGTGCAACGCGCCGCCGTCGCCGCCCGCCTCGCAGCCGACGAGGCGTACCGAGGAGTCGGGCACGAACGGGTGGAACAGGCCCATCGAGTTCGACCCGCCGCCCACCGCCGCGACCGCCGCGTCGGGCAGCCGGCCGACGAGGTCGAGGCACTGCTGCCGCGCCTCCACGCCGATGACCCGCTGGAAGTCGCGGACCATCATCGGGAACGGGTGCGGGCCGACGACGGAGCCGATGACGTAGTGGGTGCGGTCGACGTTGGTGACCCAGTCGCGCATGGCCTCGTTGATGGCGTCCTTGAGCGTCGCCTGACCGGTCGCGACGGGCACGACCTCGGCGCCGAGGAGGCGCATGCGGGCGACGTTGAGGGCCTGGCGGCGGGTGTCCTCCTCGCCCATGTAGACGACGCACTCGAGGCCGAGCAGCGCGCAGCCTGTCGCGGTCGCGACGCCATGCTGGCCGGCGCCGGTCTCGGCGATGACCCGCGGCTTGCCCATGCGCTTCGTGAGCAGCACCTGGCCGAGGACGTTGTTGATCTTGTGGCTGCCGGTGTGCGCGAGGTCCTCGCGCTTGAGCAGGATGCGCGCGCCGCCGGCGTGCTCCGACAGCCGCCGCGCGTCGGTGAGCGGGGTGGGCCGTCCGGCGTACGTCGTCAGCAGCCGGTCGAGCTCGTCACCGAAGGCCGGTTCCGCGCGCGCGGCGTCGTACGCCGCCGTCAGCTCGTCCAGCGCGGCGACCAGCGCCTCGGGGACGAACCGCCCGCCGTACGGCCCGAAGTGGCCGGTCAGGTCGGGCAGTGCCGTCACTGCGGGAACCTGCTGACCGTGGGGTGCGCCCCCGCGGCGACGAGCTCCGCGACGGCGTGCCGCGGGTCGGGTCCGGTCACGAGGCCCTCGCCGACGAGGACCGCGTCGGCGCCGGCGTCGGCGTACGCGCGCAGGTCGTGCACGTCGCGTACGCCGGACTCCGCGACCTTGACGACGGAGCCGGGAATGTCGCCGGAGAGCGACGCGAAGACGCCGCGGTCGACCTCGAGCGTGCGCAGGTCGCGGGCGTTGACGCCGATGACGTGCGCGCCGGCGTCGAGCGCGCGTTCCATCTCCTCGCGGTCGTGCACCTCGACGAGCGGCGTCATCCCGAGCGACTCGACGCGCTCGACGTACGACACCAGCGCCGTCTGCTCCAAGGCCGCGACGACGAGCAGCACGAGGTCGGCACCGTGCGCCCGCGCCTCCCAGATCTGGTACGGCGTGACGACGAAGTCCTTGCGCAGCACCGGGATCTCGACGGCGCGGCGTACGGCGTCGAGGTCGGCGAGTGAGCCGCCGAAGCGGCGTTCCTCGGTGATGACGGAGACGACGGCGGCGCCGCCCTCGGCGTATGCGGTGGCGAGGCCGGCCGGGTCGTCGATCTCGGCGAGCGTGCCCTTCGACGGCGAGCGCCGCTTGACCTCGGCGATGACGGAGACGCCGGGCTTCTTCAGCGCGGCAATGGCGTCGAGTGCGGGTGGCCTGCGGGCGGCGATCTCCTTGAGCTCGTCCATGGACCGCTCGGCCTGGCGCGTGGCGACGTCCTCACGGACGCCGGCCAGGATCTCGTCGAGGACGCTCATCGGCCGATCGTAGCGATTACGCCGTGGGGTCCTCGCCGCGGTCCAGCGCGGCCCAGAGGTCGGCATCGGTCGCAGGGCGCTCGGCGGGGGCGTCGTACCTCGCCGAGAGCCCCGCCCACCGCGGGCCGCGCGCCGCGACGAGGACGCCGGTCGCGGCGAGCAGCGCGCCGGCCGCGAGGGTGACGTACGGCCAGAGGGTCAGGTCGACGTCGGTCGGTACGACGGTGACGCGGCGCAGGATCGCGTCGTCGAGCACACGCAGCTCGGCGTCCCTGATGGCGCTCGCGGTGAGCGCCACGACGGTCGAGCCGGCCGCCGCCAAAGCGCCGCCGACGAGGATGCGCCCCCAGCGCTTCGTCGCGGCGACGGCCACGACGCCCGCCAATGCGACGAGGCCCCACGTGCCCAGCGAGCCGACGAGCGCGGTGCCGCTGACGGTGCGCGGGCGGTCGGGGTACGACACGTCCGCCCACGCCCGCCCCGCCGCCAGCAGGATGAGCGCGCCCGAGAGCAGGCACCCCGCGAGCGCCGCGCGCAGGCCGCGCGTCACGACACCGGCCGCAGCGTCTCCGCGGCGCGGATCGCGGTGAGGACGGCGGCGGCCTTGTTGCGGCACTCGGCGTCCTCGGTCGGTCCGTCGCTGTCGGCGACGACGCCGGCGCCCGCCTGGACGTAGGCGATGCCGTCGCGCAACAGCACCGTGCGGATCGCGATGCACGCGTCGAGGTCGCCGGCGAAGTCGAGGTAGCCGACGGCGCCGCCGTAGAGCCCGCGGCGGCGCGGCTCGATCTCCTCGATCAGCTCCATCGCGCGCGGCTTCGGCGCACCCGACAGCGTGCCCGCGGGGAAGCAGGCCGCGAGGACGTCGTACGCCGCGTGCTCCGGCGCCACCTGACCCACGACGGTGGAGACGATGTGCATGACGTGGGAGTACCGCTCGACCGTGAAGAAGTCCACGACCTCGACGGAGCCCGGGAGGCAGACGCGGCCGAGGTCGTTGCGGCCGAGGTCGACGAGCATGACGTGCTCGGCGCGCTCCTTCGGGTCCGCGATGAGCTCGGCGGCGAGCGCGGCGTCGGCCTCGGGCGTCGCGCCACGCGGCTTCGTTCCCGCGATGGGGCGGACGAGCGCGCGGCCGCCCTCGACCTTGACCAGCGCCTCGGGCGAGGACCCGATGACGTCGAAGCCGTCGAAGCGCAGCAGGTACATGTACGGGCTCGGGTTGAGCGCGCGCAGCACCCGGTAGACGTCGAGCGGCGCGGCCGTCGTCGGCGTCTCGAACCGCTGCGACAGCACGACCTGGAACACCTCGCCCGCGCGGATCTCCTCCTTCGCGCGCTCGACGGCGGCGGCGTACCCGCCCTCCGGGGTCACCGACGCGACGTCGTCGAGCGACACGTCCGTGGAGAGCGTCGCGGCCGTCGGGTCGGCGGGCTTGGCGAGGTCGGCGGTCATCGCGTCGAGGCGCGCGACGGCGTCGTCGTACGCCGCGTCCACCCGCTCGTCGGAGTCGTCCCAGTTGACGGCGTTGGCGATGAGCAGCACCGACCCGTCGTCGTGGTCGAGCACCGCGAGGTCCGTCGCGAGGACGAACGCCAGCTCCGGTACGTGCAGGTCGTCCGTCGCCTTCTCCGGCAGGCGCTCCAGGCGGCGGACGGCGTCGTACGACAGGTAGCCGACCAGCCCGCCCGTCAGCGGCGGGAGACCCGGCAGCGGCTCCGTTCGCAGCCGCGCCACGCTCTCCCGCAGCGCCGCCAGCGGGTCGCCCGACATCGGCAGGCCGACGGGCGGCGTACCCGTCCAGTGCGCCTCGCCGTCACGCTCGGTCAGCGTCGCGGCCGAGCGCGCGCCGACGAACGAGTACCGCGACCACGACCGCCCGTGCTCCGCCGACTCGAGCAGGAACGTCCCCGGCCTGTCCCCCGCGAGCTTGCGGTAGACGCCGACCGGCGTCTCGCCGTCGGCCAGCAGGCGGCGGGTGACGGGGATGACGCGGCGGTCGCGGGCGAGCGTACGGAACGTCTCCCTGTCCGGCGCGACGACGCCAGTGGTCACGGCGCGCCGACGACGGCGGTCAGCACGTCGGCGTCGAAGCAGGTGCGGTCGCCGGTGTGGCAGGCCGCGCCGACCTGGTCGACCTTGACGAGCACGGTGTCGCCGTCGCAGTCGAGCGCGACCGAGCGCACCCACTGCTGGTGGCCGGACGTCTCGCCCTTGACCCAGTACTCGCTACGGCTGCGCGACCAGTACGTGCACCGGCCCGTCGTGAGCGTGCGGTGCAGTGCCTCGTCGTCCATCCAGCCGACCATGAGCACCTCGCCGGTGTCGTGCTGCTGCGCGACGGCGGGGAACAGCCCGTGCGCGTCGCGCTTGAGGCGCGCGGCGATGGCGGGGTCGAGGCTCGAAGGACGTGCGTCGGTCATGCGACCGAGTCTCGCAGATTCGGCCTAGGTGCCCTTGAGGCAGGTGATCGTGCCGTCGACGTACGACTTCCCGCTCTGCGCCGTGTCCGCGACCGACACCTGCGAGCGGCCCTCACCGGAGAGGCGCTGGTTGAGGCCCAGGTGCGTCGTCAGCTTGAACGCCGAGAACTTCGCGCCCTTCTTCACCGGGCCGAGGAGCTTACGCGCGACGGTCCACGTGATCGTCTTCGTCGCGCCGTCGGCGAACGCGGACACGTTGACCTCGTCACCGCTGGCGCCCGCCGCCGTGTTCGGGTCGAAGCTGGCGCTGGTCGTCCCGCCCACGTACACGTAGTACGCGAGACGCTGCGTGACACCGCCGACCGACCACGTCCAGACGTACGTGACGCCCGTCGTCTGGAACTGGTCGCGCTCGACGGTCGTCAGCCGCATCGCGGCGACGAGGTTGCGCTTCCCCGTCGCGATGTCGCCGCTGAGGATGTCGAGCGCCTCGGACGTCTGGTCGGCGGCCACCATGCCGTCGCCAGAGGCGTCCACCACCTGCAGGCAGACCGGCTTGCGCGCGGCGGCGGAGGCGGCGTTCAGCCCGGAGGCGGCGAGCAGGACCGCCACGGGGACGGCGAGACGGGTCGTACGCATGAGGAAGCTCCTCTGTAGGGGGATCACACGCCCTTGACGCAGCTGCGAGCGAGGTCGGTGTACGTCTTGCCCGACGACGCGGTGTCGCCGTCGATGTTCCCGAGGCTGCCGTCGACCGTGAAGCTGAAGCCGTTCTGGTTCACCCCGATGTTGGCGTCGGGAGCGGCGCTCACGGAGAGCCCGTTGAACCTGGCGCCGCGCTTCGCGAGCACGGGATTTGCCTTCCGCGGCACGCTGAAGGTCAGGGTGTTGGTGGCCGGCTGGACGGTGAACGTCGCGTCGACCGCGTTCCCGCCCCCAGTGCTGTCGACGTTCGGGATGAACACCGCGACCCGCGACCCGTCCGCGTACTGGCTGAGAGAGAACGCCTGGTGCACCACGCCCGCACGCCAGCTCAGCGTGTAGTTGACGCCCGTGGCCAGCGTCGGGTCGACGCTCACGGAGCCGAGGCGGATGACACCGACGAGGTTCCGCGCACCGGTCGCCACGTCCGCGCTGCGGATGTCGAGGCTGTCGCGGTTCGGGACCGTCCCTCCGAACGATGTCCCGTCGCCTGCCGCGTCGACGACCAGCAGGCAGGCCGGCTTGGCGGCCGCGACGGCGGCGTTGGCGCCGGTCACGACGCACAGCGCCGCGAGGGGGACGGCGAGGCGGGCTCTCATCGGTGCTCCCTGGGGTCGAACACGGGGGCTGGGGTGGATCGTCTGGACAGGCGGACGCCGAACGCCGCGGCGCCCGTCATCGCGAACGCCGCCGCCCAGGCCAGCGCCGGCGCGGGCGGGCCGGTGCGGTCGAGGCCGGTCATGTCGAGGTCGGTCTCGTAGTCGACGCCGAACTCGTTCTCCGCCAGCGCGAGCTGGAGCTGCTCCTCCTCCTGGGCGGCGAAGCCACCCTGCGGATTCGGGTTCGGGTTGGGGTTCGGGTTGGTGTTGGGCGGCGGGTTGTTGATCGGCGCCGGGGGCGCGGCCGCCGGGATGAGCGGCGGGATGACCACCGCGGGGATCACCAGCGGGGGCGGCGGCTCGGGCAGCGGCGGCTTCGGCCGCGGCGGCGCGATGCAGCGCAGCGTCGCCGTGGTCCGTACGACCTCCTCGCCGGTCCGGTTGGCGCTGATCGTGACGGTCGTGTCGGTGCCGGCGTTCTTCTTGGTGCAGCTGAACTCGACGGCCAGCGGGAACGTGTTCGGCGCCTTGACGTTGACGTCGGGGAAGTGCACCTGGCTCGCGGGTGCGACGTACGGCGACGCGCTCTTGACCGCGAGGTCGATCGGCGCGAGGTCCTTGATGCCGGCGAGCATCGACACGAACGCCTCGGCGATGCCGGTGCCCGCGCGCGGGTCGAACTCGCAGACGAGCGGCTCCGCGGCGGAGATGTCGGAGAGGCCGTCGCTGTCGCAGTCGACGCCCTGCGGCGGCGCGACGGCGCCGGTCGCCTCCGCGAGGTCCTCGAGCTCCTCGCGCGGCGAGTCGCCGCTGTTGGTGTCGACCTCGATGCCGACGAGGTAGACGCCACTGTCCTTCAAGGCCTGGCGCACCGTGGCGAGGCTGGGACCGGGGTACGTCGGGTTGGCCGCGCCGGGGTGGCGCATGCCGTCGTCGCTCGCGAGGAGCACGACCTTCATCGCCTCGGGCCGGAAGCCGGCGTCGAGGCCGGGCTTGATGAGGTCGCCGCCGACGACGAGCGGGTCCTTGCGGCCGGCGCCGGTGACGGCCTGGTAGATCGCCTCGAGCGCCGAGTCGTCGCCGTCGGTCGTACCGCCGCCCGTGGTCAGGCCCTGGAGCGCGTCCTCGAGGTCGGTGTCGATCGGACCGATCTCGCGGTGCACCTTGTACGCGTAGTTGCTGTCGCCGGGCTGCTGCGGGTAGTCGCGGAAGTCGGCGATGCCGAAGTTGAGGTCGACGCCGGTCGCGGAGAGGCCGTCGACGATGTTCTGCACGCCCTCCTGGACGCTCGCGATCGTGCCGCGCATCGAGTTCGTGCTGTCGGTCATGAAGTACACGTCGAGCGGCGTCGGCACGGGCGGGATCGTGACGGTGTAGTCGACGACCTTCGACTCGTTCGGCTCGAGCCGGACGACCTGGCGCTCCGGCTTGATCGACGCCTCGAGCTTGACGGGCTTCTTCGGCGGGTCGAGATCGACGATCGGCGGCGGCTCCGGCGGCTCGTAGCTGAACGGGATCATGCGCTCGTAGACGGACTCGGCGGCGTACGCGTAGAGCGGGTACCCCTCCGGGGTGCGCGACGAGACGAACTGCACGTCGGCGACGTTCTCGTCCCACGGCGAGAAGTCCACGGTGGTGCCGTTCGGCGTCCTGACGAGGACGTTCTCGTGGATCCCTGAGATCGCCATGAGACCGGGGACGTCCGGCTGGCTGGACGCCGAGTTGACGCTCTCCGGGGTGAGCGTGGGGTACCACGTGAGCCCGAAGTCCCTCGACGCGTAGCCCTGGGTGCCCGACGCGAGGAAGACCACGATCCCGGCGTACGAGACGTCGACGGCGCTCACCGGTCCGACGACGGCAGGGATCTTCAGCGCCCGGTCGGCGGCGAGGAGGTAGAGGCCGTTGCTGCTCCACGCCCAGAACCGGTCGAAGTCCATGACGAAGTCGTCGAGCTGCGGCAGGTCCTCGATCTCCTCGGTCCAGCTCAGGCCCGCGTCCCTGGTCGTGTAGAGCGTGTACGTCGTCGTCGCGCCGGTCTCGCGGAACAGCAGCGCCGCCTGGGTCGCGGAGTACCCGCGGATCGAGACCGGGCGGCCGATCCGGGGGAGGCCCGCGACCCGCGACGAGAACGACGCGCCGCTGTCGCGGCTGTAGAGGACCCGCGGCTGGCTCGCGACGAGGTCGTCGGTGGCGACGTCCGTCGCGCCGATCGCCCAGACGTAGTCGTCGGCGTGGTCCGCGAAGCGGACCTGGGTCACCGAGCGGCCGACGACCTTGGCCTCGCCGAGGCCGAGCTCGGGCACCAGGCTCTCGTCCTGCGGGAACGCGGACGTCGTCCACTGACAGCCGCCGTCGGTCGTGGCCGCGATCTCGATGCCGTTGGTGACCACGAGGTGGCCTGGCCGCGGGTCGGCGGCGTCGTACCCGGTGAGGGTCCCGCCGCCGTCGGTGAAGTCGGGGGCCGCGATCCGTGTCCACTGGTCGGGCAGCTTCTGCCGCGCGGTGCACGAGGCGCCGTCGGCCGGGGACACCGCGGCGGACATGGCGAGGACGGCCGACGCCGCCACCACCCGTCCCCGTGTGAACCGTGCACCCACGCGCGACTCCCCGGCACAGGAAGGGACGGCGCCCCAGCGGCGTCGTCCTCATGCCGTTCTACGTGCAAGAGGCCAATTCCTCCCGGCGGAGGTGCGCCGGATGGCGTAGTCAGCGCACCGGATGCCCGGCTTCGCGCAGGGCGGCCTTCACGTCGGTAACCGTCATCTCACCGAAGTGGAAGACGCTGGCGGCGAGCACGGCGTCCGCGCCGGCGTCCACCGCGGGGGCGAAATGGGCGAGCGCGCCGGCCCCGCCGCTGGCGATGACGGGGATCGTGACGACGCTGCGTACGGCGGCGAGCATCTCCAGGTCGAAGCCGTCCTTGGTGCCGTCGGCGTCCATGGAGTTGAGGAGGATCTCCCCCGCGCCCCTCGCCTGGCCCTGGGCGGCCCATTCGAGCAGGCCGATGCCGGTGCGCGTACGGCCGCCGTGCGTCGTGATGTCGAAGCCGTTGCCGCTCTCGCGGCGGCGGGCGTCGCAGGACAGCACGACGCACTGGCTGCCGAATCGCTCGGCGGCCCTGCTGAGCAGGTCGGGGTCGGCGACGGCGCCGGTGTTGATGCCGACCTTGTCGGCGCCGGCGCGCAGCAGCGCGTCCACGTCGTCCACGCTGCGTACGCCGCCGCCCACGGTCAGCGGGATGAACACCTGTTCGGCGGTGCGGCGTACGACCTCGTACGTCGTCTCGCGGCCCGCCGACGAGGCCGTGATGTCGAGGAAGACGAGCTCGTCGGCGCCTTGCGCGTCGTACCGCGCGGCCAGCTCGACCGGGTCGCCGGCGTCACGGAGGTCGGTGAAGTTGACGCCCTTGACGACGCGCCCGTTGTCGACGTCGAGGCACGGGATGACGCGGACGGCGACGGTCATGCTTGGCCCACCCAGGCCTGCGCCTCGACCTCGACGAGCATCCGCGGGTCGATGAGCGCGCTCACCTCGACCATCGACGTGGCGGGCGGCGCGGCGCCGAACACCTCGGCGTGCGCGCGGCCGTACTCCTCCCACCGGCCGATGCCGGTGACGAAGATGCGTGTCCGTACGACCTGGGCTGGTGTCGCGCCGGCGGAGGCGAGGGCGGTGGTGACGTTGGCGAGGGCCTGCCGCGTCTGGGCGTACGCGTCGCCGTCGTGGACGACCTCGCCGTCCACGATCGACGTGCAGCCGGTGACGAACACGAAGCCGCCCGCCTTCACCACCCTGCTGTACCCGACGACCGGCTCCCAGGGCGCGCCGCTGCCGTACCGCTCGATCACTGCGTTGCCTCGAGCGCCTCTTCGAGGGTGAACGCCCCGGCGTACAGCGCCTTGCCGACGATCGCGCCCTCGACGCCGTCGACCGTCTTGATCGCGAGCAGGTCGGCGATGGAGCTGACGCCGCCGGACGCGATGACCGGGCGGTCGGTGGCCTCGGTGACCGAGCGGAGCAGGTCGAGGTTGGGGCCGGTCATCGTGCCGTCGCGGCCGATGTCGGTGACGACGTAACGGGCGCACCCCTCGTCGTCGAGGCGCTGGAGGACCTCGTAGAGGTCGCCACCGTCCTTGGTCCAGCCGCGCGCGGAGAGCGTGCGGCCTCGGACGTCGAGGCCGACGGCGACCCGCTCGCCGTAGTTGGCGATGGCGGTGGCGACCCACTGCGGGTTCTCGAGCGCGGCGGTGCCGACGTTGACGCGGGCGGCGCCGGCTCGGAGGGCTGCTTCGAGCGACTCGTCGTCGCGGATGCCGCCGGACAGCTCGACGTGGACGTCGAGTCTTCTCGTCAGGTCGGCGAGGAGGTCGGCGTTGGAGCCGCGGCCGAACGCCCTGTCGAGGTCGACGAGGTGCACCCACTGGGCGCCCGCGCGCTGCCAGGCGAGGGCGGCTTCCATCGGGTCGCCGTACTCCGTCTCGCTGCCGGCGGCGCCGTGCACGAGGCGTACGGCGCGGCCGTTCGAGACGTCCACGGCGGGCAGCAGGATCACAGCGACTCCACCCAGTTCTTCAGGAGGCGGGCACCGGTGTCGCCGGACTTCTCCGGGTGGAACTGCACCGCTGCCAGCGCGCCGGTCTCCACGACCGCCGCGAAGCGCGCGCCGTGCCACGTCCAGCCGGTGACCTCGGTGATCTCGACCTCGTCGGGGGCGCCGACGCAGGCGCCGTACGAGTGCACGAAGTAGAAGCGCTCATCGGCGTCGATGCCGGCGAGCAGGGTCGAGTCGCCGGAGCGTTCGACGGTGTTCCAGCCCATGTGCGGGAGGACGGCCGCGTCACGCAGGCGGCGGACCGTGCCGGGCAGCGCGCCGATCCCCTTGATGACATCCCCACGACGCCGCTCCGCGGCGTCGTCGGGACCCCGGGAGAGAGCGCCGTGCTCCTCGCTGTCGTCGAAGAGCACCTGCATGCCGACGCAGATGCCGAGGACGGGGCGTTCGCGGTCGACGCGGTCCCAGATGACCGCGCGGCCGCCGATGGCCTCGAGCTGCGCCATGCAGGCGCCGAACGCCCCCACGCCCGGCACGACCAGGCCGTCGGCGCGCACCGCGTGGACCTGGTCGCCGGTGACGGTGACGTCCGCGCCGGCGCGGGTGAGAGCGCGTTCGGCGGAACGGAGGTTGCCCGAGCCGTAGTCGTAGACGACGACCTTGGGCCTCACAAGACGCCCTTGGTGGAGGGGACGCCCTGGGTCCGGCCGTCGAGGACGACGGCGTCGCGCAGCGCGCGGGCCACGGCCTTGAACTGCGCCTCGACGATGTGGTGCGCGTTGCGGCCCGCGAGGACGCGCACGTGCAGGCAGATCTGCGCGGCGTTCGCGAACGACTCCCAGATGTGGCGGGTCAGCGTGGTGTCGTACGTCCCGATCAGCTCGACGAGCGTCGGCTCCTCGTGCACGACGTACGGCCGCCCGGAGAGGTCCACCGCGACCTGCACCAGCGCCTCGTCGAGCGGCACCAGCGAGTCGCCGAAGCGGCGGATGCCTGCCTTGTCGCCGAGCGCCTCGCGCAGCGCCTGGCCGACCGCGATGGACGTGTCCTCGACGGTGTGGTGCGCGTCGACGTGCGTGTCGCCCTTGGTGGTGACGGTGAGGTCGAAGCCGGCGTGCTTGCCGAGCTGGGCGAGCATGTGGTCGAAGAACGGCACGCCGGTGTCGGCGGACGCGTTGCCCGAGCCGTCGATGGCGAGGTCGACGGTGACGGTGGTCTCGCCGGTGGCGCGCTCGACGCGCGCGGCGCGGGTCATGCGCGCGCGCCGGTCACGGTGAGGCGCCGCGCCTTGCGCGCGCGCCGAACTCGTGATCTTGGCTGCGTTTGTGACGGCCGGGCAGCACGAACGTCGCCAAGATCACGAAAAGCGAGGGCGGCGGGGCGGGTCATGTCACCCTTCCTAGCGCGTCGAGGAACGCGTCGCACTCCGGCGTCGTCCCCACCGTCACCCGCAGCCACCCCTCGAGCCCGACGTCGCGCACGAGCACACCCTCGTCGAGCAGCGCCTGCCACGTCGCGGCGGAGTCGGCGACGCGGAACAGCACGAAGTTCGCGTCGCTCGGCGTGCAGTCGAGCGCGGCGACGAGCCGGTCTCGGTCGGCGCGCACGAGGTCCACGGTCGCGAGCGTCTCGTCGCGATGCGCCAGCGCGACCCGGGCGGCGGCCTGCGTCAGTGACGAGAGGTGGTACGGCAGCCGCACCAGCCGCAGCAGGTCCACCACCGACGGGTCGGCGAGCAGGTAGCCGACGCGGGTGCCCGCCATCGCGAACGCCTTCGACATCGTCCGCGTGACGACGAGCCGCTTGCGCCCCGCGAGCAGCGGCGCGACCGACGGCGCGTGCGAGAACTCCACGTACGCCTCGTCCACCACCACCATCCCCTCGGTCGCGTCGTACACGGCCTCGACGACCTCGGGCGGCAGCGCGGTGGCGGTGGGGTTGTTGGGCGAGCAGAGGAACACGACGTCAGGCCGGTGCCTGCGCACCGCGTCGGCCGCCGCGGAGGCCGACAGCCCGAAGTCCTCCCCCCGCACCTCGCTCACCCACGCCGTGCCGGTCGCGCGGCTGATGAGCCGGTGCATCGAGTACGACGGCTCGAAGCCGAGCGCCGTACGCCCCGCCCCCCCGAACGCCTGGAGCAGCTGCTGGAGCACCTCGTTGGAGCCGTTCGCGGCCCAGGTGCCCTCGGGCTCGTGGCCCGCGTACGCCGCGAGGTCCTCGCGGAGCGCGACGGCCTCGCGGTCGGGGTAGCGGTTGAGCGTCGTCGCCGCCTCGGTGACCGCGGCGGCGAGGTCGGCGACGAGGCCCGGCGAGGGCGGGTACGGGTTCTCGTTGGTGTTGAGGCGGAACTCCGCGTCGAGCTGCGGCGCGCCGTACGGCGCCCAGCCGGCCAGCTCAGGACGGAGCGGGAGCCCCCTCGTCATGCGGGGCCGCCGCGGCCGCGCGCAGCGCGGTCGTGGGGTGACAGCCGTGCCTGGACGGCCGCCACGTGGTGGGGCAGCGACTCGGCGCGGCCGAGCGCGGTGATGCCGTCGGCGACCTCGGCAAGTGCCTCGCGGGTGTACGTCACCACGTGCACCCCCCGCACGAACGAGTCCACGCTCAGCCCGCCGGTGTGCCGCGCGGTGCCCGCGGTGGGGAGCACGTGGTTGGAGCCGGCGAGGTAGTCGCCGAGCGAGACCGGGGCGTACGGCCCCACGAAGATCGCGCCGGCGTTGCGCACCCGCGCCGCCACCGCGGGAGCGTCGGCGGTGAGGACCTCCAGGTGCTCCGCCGCCCAGGTGTCGACCACGGCGAGCCCGTCGTCGAGCGACGACACCAGCACTGTCGCCGCGGCCTCGACGAGCGGGTCGGGCAGCAGCGCGTCCACGGCGTCGGCCAGCGCCTCCGACGTCGTCACGAGCAGGCAGGCCGCGAGCGGGTCGTGCTCGGCCTGGGCGACGAGGTCGGCGGCGACGTACGCCGCGTCCGCCGTCTCGTCGGCGAGGATCGCGATCTCGGTCGGCCCCGCCTCGGCGTCGATGCCGACGACGCCGCGGACGAGGCGCTTGGCGGCGGCGACGTAGACGTTGCCGGGGCCGGTGACGAGGTCGACCGGCTCGACGCCGTCCTCGGCGCTGCCGTACGCCAGCAGCGCGATCGCCTGCGCGCCGCCGACGGCGTACACCTCGTCGATCCCGAGCAGGGCACAGGCCGCGAGGATCGACGGATGCGGCAGGCCGTCGGTCTGCGGCGGCGACGACACGCAGAGCGAGCCGACGCCGGCGACGAGGGCGGGGACGACGTTCATGACGACGGACGAGGGGTACGCCACGCGGCCGCCGGGCACGTAGAGGCCGACGCGGCGGACGGGCACGTACCGCTCCGTCACCGTGGCGCCGGGCGCGACCTCCGTGGTGACGTCGGCGCGGCGCTGCGCCTCGTGCACGACGCGCGCGCGGCGCGCGCACTCCTCCAGCGCGTTCCGCAGCGCGGGGTCGAGGGCGGCGAGCGCGTCGGCCAGGGCGTCGGCGGGGACGCGGAGGGAGGAGAGCGCGACGCCGTCGAACTTCTCCGTCGCCTCGCGCACCGCGGCGCCGCCGCGGTCGCGCACGTCCTCCACCACAGGGCGGATCGCCGCGACGGCGGACTCGACGTCGACCGTGGCGCGCGGCAGGTCGGCCGCGCGGGGCGCGGTCCCGCGAAAATCGATCCGGCGCAGCACGTCGATCACCCTACGATGACGCGTGTCCGCCAGCCTGCTCGCCCGCGGCGTCGCGGTGTCGTTCGGAGCGCGGACGGTGCTGCACGACGTCGGGTTCCTCGTCGCGCCTGGCAGCCGCATCGGCGTCATCGGCCCGAACGGCGTCGGCAAGTCCACCCTCCTCCGCGTCCTCGCGGGCGAGGTCGTCCCCGACGCCGGGACGGTCACGCTCTCCCCTCCCACGGCCACCGTCGGGTATCTCCCGCAGGAGACCGACCGCCGCCCGGACGAGTCGCTCGCCGGCCTGCTCGCGCGGCGTACCGGCGTGGCGGCGGCACAGCACGAGCTCGACAGGACGGCCGAGGCGCTGGGCCGCGAGGAGCCGGGCAGCGACGTCGCGTACGGCGACGCGCTGGACCGCTACCTCGGACTCGGCGGCCCCGACTTCGAGGCCCGCGCGGCCGCCGTCTGCGCCGACCTCGGCCTGCCCGCGCACCTGCTCGACCTCGGCACGGAGGCGCTCTCCGGCGGCCAGCTCGCCCGCGCCAGCCTGGCCGGCATCCTGCTGTCGCGGTACGACGTCTTCCTGCTCGACGAGCCGACGAACGACCTCGACTTCGACGGCCTCGACCGCCTGGAGTCGTTCCTCGGACAGCTCAAGGGCGGGCTGGTCGTGGTGAGCCACGACAGGGCGTTCCTCGAACGCACCGTCACGAGCGTGCTGGAGATCGACGAGTTCAGCCACGACGCGACGGAGTACCGCGGCGGCTGGCAGGCATACCTCGAGGCGCGCAGCACCGCGCGCCGCCATGCCGAGGAGGCGTACGACCTCTACGCCACCACCAAGGAGTCGCTGGAGGACCGCGCGAGAAGGCAGCGGCAGTGGGCGGCGAACGCGTCGTTCCAGGCCCGCAAGCAGGCCACCGACAACGACAAGAACGCGCGCGGCTTCAAGGTCAACCGCACCGAGAAGCAGGCCGCGAAGGTGCGCCAGACCGAACGCCTGCTCGAACGCCTCGGCGAGGTCGATGAGCCGCGCGAGGCGTGGCGGCTGAACCTCTCCATCGGCTCCGCACCCAGGTCGGGCGACGTCGTCGCGCGGCTGTCCGGCGCCGTCGTCGAGCGGGGGACGTTCCGGCTCGGCCCGATCGACCTGGAGGTCGGCTGGGCGGAGCGGCTCGCGATCGTCGGCCCGAACGGCTCCGGCAAGACGACGCTGCTCCAGTCGCTGCTGGGCCGCCTGCCGTTGAGCGAGGGCAGCCAGTGGCTCGGCCCTGGCGTCGTGCTCGGCGAGCTCGACCAGGCGCGCCGCGTCTTCCGAGCGGACAGGCCGTTGCTCGACGTGTTCCGCGAGCAGACGACGCTGTCGCCGACGGACGCGCGCAAGCTGCTCGCGAAGTTCCGCCTCGGCGCCGGCCAGGTGCACGAGCGCGCCGCCCGCCTCTCCCCCGGCGAGCGCACCCGCGCCGAGCTGGCGCTGCTCATGGCGAACGAGGTCAACTGCCTCGTCCTCGACGAGCCGACCAACCATCTCGACCTGCCGGCCATCGAGCAGCTCGAGCAGGCGCTGGAGACGTACGCGGGGACGTTGCTGCTCGTGAGCCACGACCGGCGCCTGCTCGACGCGGTCCGCGTGACGCGGACCCTTACTCTTCCTGGATGACCACACCCCACGACCGCGCTGCGCGCGCCCGCGGGGGCCCCGCATGACGGCGGAGACGCTGCCGCTGTTCCCGCTGAACACGGTGCTGTTCCCCGGCGTCCCGCTCCCCCTGCACATCTTCGAGTACCGCTACCGCCAGCTCTTCGACGAGCTGACCGCGCTCGACGGGCCGAAGCGCTTCGGCGTCGTCGCGATCCGCCTGGGCCTGGAGGCCGGCGAGGACGAGCAGCCGGTCCTCCACGACGTCGGCTGCGTCGCCGAGGTACGCCGCGCGACCCGCTACGACGACGGCCGCTACGACGTCGTGACGTTCGGCGGACCGCGGTTCCGGCTGCTCGGCGTGGACGACTCGCTGCCGTACCTCCAGGCCTCCGTCGAGTACCTCCCCGAGCGCACCGACGACGCGGCGGAGCACTGGGCCGGGATGGCGGTGGCGGCGTTCGCCGACTACTGCGCGGCCGTCTCGGCTATCCGCGAGGAGGAGGTCACGCCGCCCAACCTGCCGCTCGACGACCCGGCGCTGGTGTCGTACGTCCTCGCCGCCGCGACCCGTCTCGACCTGCCGGAGAAGCAGGAGCTGCTCGCCATCGACGACACGACGCTGCGGCTGCGGCGGGAGCTGTCTCTGCTGCGCCGCGAGACCGCGCTGCTCAACGCCGCGCCCGACGAGGTGCCGACCGAGGGACCGTTCAGCCTCAACTAGGAGGGCAGATGCTCGACGTCACCCGCGAGGGACCCGTCACCGTCGTCACGATCGACAGACCCGACGTACGCAACGCGGTCGACGGGCCGACGGCGGCGGCACTGCTGGCGGCGTTCGAGGAGTTCGACGCCGACGAGGAGCAGCGCGTCGCGGTGCTGACCGGCGCGGGCGGGACGTTCTGCGCGGGCGCCGACCTCAAGGCGATGACGGCGGGCGTGCCGATGGTGCTCGACGGCGAGGGCCCTGGGCCGATGGGCCCGTCGAGACTCGTCGTGTCGAAGCCGACGATCGCCGCCGTCGAGGGGTACGCCGTCGCCGGCGGCCTGGAGCTGGCGCTCTGGTGCGACCTGCGGGTGGCGGCGGCGGACGCGGTGTTCGGCGTGTACTGCCGCCGGTGGGGTGTGCCGCTCATCGACGGCGGCACCGTACGGCTGCCGCGCATCGTCGGCCAGGGCCGCGCGCTCGACATGGTGCTGACCGGGCGCGGCGTGAGCGGCGAGGAGGCGGTGGCGTTCGGCCTCGTGACCAGGCTGGTGTCGCCCGGCACGGCGCGGGAGAACGCCATCGGCCTCGCCAACGAGCTCGCCGCGCTGCCGCAGATGTGCCTGCGCTCGGACCGCGCGTCGGTCTACGCGCAGTGGGACACCCCGCTCGGCGCGGCGCTGACACAGGAGCACGCGTACGGCATGGCGACCTTGTCGTCGGGTGAGACGCTCGCCGGGGCCAGCCGCTTCGTCGAGGGCGAGGGCCGGCACGGCTCCTAGTCCGTCGGCCGCGCCCGCGCGTTCTCTGCACCCGGCCGGCCGGTCTCGAGCGTGGTGATCATCAAGGAACGAGCGGGGGCGGCGGCACGGACTGCCGGCCGGCGGCGCGCGCCGCCACCTCGCCGATGATCCGCGCCAGCTCCTGGGGGCGCGACCACATCGGCCAGTGGCTGGTCGGCAGGTCGACGTACGTCACGTCGCGCAGCTCCGTCAGCCCCGCCAGGAACGAGTAGCCGTCGGGGATCCAGCCCTTGACCTGCTCCGACGACGCGCCGGTGCAGATGACGGTGGTCGGCACGTCGAGGCGGGCGTCGTTCGTCAGCTCGACGCCCTCGCGCAGCGTCCCGCCTGGCTGCGGCACGGCGCGCTCCCGGAACCGCGCGAGGTGCTCCTCCGTGAGCCCGTCGAGGTTCTCGTCGAGCTCCTCCCACGACGGCAGCGGCTTGCCCTCGCCGGCGAAGTCCGCGTCCATCGCGCCCTTGCCGGGCGCGGAGTCGACGTAGACCATCGCGGCGATCGAGGCGGGTACGCGGTCGCTGGCGGCGTAGCCGGGGAACCCCGCGCCGCTGTGCACCGCGAGCACGACCGGCTCGCCCGCGGCCTCGACGGCGTGGCAGATGGCGTCGACGTGGTCGGCCATGGTCACCGACGACGAGTCGGAACCCGGCTCCAGCCCGGGCAGCGTCAGCGCCGTGACGTCGTGGCCGTCGGCGCGGAGCGCGGCGGCGACGGTGTCCCACGCCCACGCGCCGAGCCAGAAACCGGGGACCAGGACGATCGGTGCGCTCATCGGTGCGGCTCCTTGTCGAAGAAGTAGGTCATCACCGCGAAGGCCGTGAGAATCGCGACCGGCAGCACGACGAGAGCCGCGGTCGAGTGGAGCCGCAGCACGCCGCTGTAGGCGAGGCACTGTTCGCCGATGAGCCGGCAGTGGTCGTACAGGTACCTGTCGACGATCAGGCGCTCGCCGACGCGCATCGCGACGTACGCCGCCGCCAGCCCGCCGGCCGCCAGCCCGAACGGCGCCGCGGGGCCCTTGTCCCGCAGCGCGAGCCACGCGACGACCCCGACGGCGAGGCCCACCACGACGCTCACGACGACGAACCAGCCGTCGACCGCGAACACCTGGTTGCTCTCCGGCGCCACCGGCTGCAGGCCGTCGGGGGTCCGCCGGATGGCGACCACCGGCGCCACCTCGCGCCACAGCAGCGCGAGCGGCGCCCCGATCAGGGCAACGAGCGCCGTCGCGATCGCGAACACCTCGGCGTACGGCAGCACCCGCAGCCACCACGGCCCCCGCGGCTCGGGTTCCCACGGCGTGACCTGGAGGTCGTCCGGCGGGAAGTACGAGTACTCGCCCGGCGGCGCGGCCGTGTCCGTCACCCGCTCATCCTCGCTCACCGGCCCACCGCCCGCCGGAACGCCGCCGCCGCGACCCCCAGCGCGAGCAGCGCGACGGCCGCGCAGACCGCGAGGTCCGCGGCGAGGGCGCCGTACCGCGGGGCGTCGGCGAACGACTCGCGCAGCGCGTCGATGGCGTACGTGCTCGGCAGCAGCGCCGCCACAGGGCGTAGGAACCCGGGAGGTCGTACGAGACCCATGAAGAGCACCAGCGTCATCGCGAGCTGGCCCGCGACCGTGGCGACCTCGGGCTTGGGCGCGAGCAGTCCCAGGGCCGCGCCGAGGCCGGCCAGCGCCGCGCCGCCGAGGACGGCGACGGGCGCGAGGACCCAGAGGTTGCCGAGCGGGAGGTCGTAGAGCAGCGCCCCGATGACCCCGGTGAGGACGACGCCGGGGACGGCGAAGGTGGCGTAGCTGGCGGCAGTCCCGAGGACGACGGCCGTGGGCGGGGTGCCGAGGGCGGCGTAGTAGTCGAGGCCGCCGTGCGCGCGGAGGTGGCCGAAGCGCTGCGCGAGGAGGTTCAGCGCGACGAATGCGATGACGAGCACGACCGCGCCCGCGACGACCTGGCGGCGTTCGGCGAGGTCGTCGTCGATGACGCCGCGCAGCAGCACGAGCAGCCCCACCGACTGGAGGCAGGCGACGAACAGCAGCGGCACCCGCGCCACCCGCGCGCGGGCCAGCTGGCCCGCGTAGACGGCGGTCAGCGCGGGCCAGAGGCGCGTCCGCGGCGCGAGCGGCGTCACGTGCGCTCCAGGTCGCGGGCGCGTCCGCCGAGGGCGAGGTACACGTCCTCCAGGGTGGGCGTCGCGAGCGTGAAGTCGTCCAGCGCCGCGAACGCCGCTCCGCTCGTCAGCCGTCCGAGCGCGTCGCGCGCCGCGTCGGCGGTGAGCCTCGTGGTCCACCGTCGTCCGGTCACCTCGGCATGGGCGGCGAGGGCGGCCACGGTCGGGTCGTCGAGCGGCGGGTCGGCGCGCCAGACGAGGTCGAGACGCACCTCGTCCGACACCGACGCCTTGAGCCTGCCAGGGGTGTCGCAGGCGATGACGCGGCCGCGGTCGAACACCGCGACCCGGTCGAGCACGGTCTCGGCCTCGAGGACGTTGTGCGTGACGAGGACGACGGTGGCGCCGCCGGCGCGGCGGCGGTCGAGCGCGGTCCAGACGGCGCGGCGGGCCTCGGTGTCGAGACCGGTCGTGGGCTCGTCGAGGACGAGGAGGGGGCGTTCGCCGACGAGCGCCGTGGCGACGGCGGCGAGCCTGCGCTGCCCGCCGGAGAGCCGCGCGATGGGCCGGTCCTCCAGGCCGAGGTCGCCGACCAGCGCATCGCGCTGGGTCCTCGCCTCGACCTTCGTGAGGCCGCGGAGGCGCCCTGTCAGCTCGACCGCCCTCGGCGGCGTGAGGTCCGCGAGCGCGGTCTCGTCCTGCGCGAGGTAGGCGGCCGCGCGGGCGGCGACGTCGGGGTGACGTACGACGTCGTGGCCGAGCAGGTGCACCGTGCCCGAGTCGGGCGCGAGCAGGCCCATGAGGCAGCGGACGAACGTCGACTTCCCCGCGCCGTTCGGCCCCAGCAGCCCGAACACCTCGCCCGCGCGCACGACGACGTCCACGCCGTCGAGGGCGCGGAGGGTGCCGTAGGAGCGGGACAGCGCGCGTACGACCGCGACGGCGTCCTGCGTCATCGCTCCCCTGCGGGTCGGTCCGGAACGGGCGCCGTCAGCGTGGCCGGTCTGCCGGGGCGGCGCAACCTGGCACGATGTGCGCCGTGCCTCGCGCTGCCCGCTGCCTCGCCGCCCTGCTGGCCCTCGTCGTGCTCGTTCCGGCGTGCTCCGAGTCGGACGCGCCGAAGTCGACCGCGTCGCCCTCGGTGCCACTGCCGACGCTGCCGCCCGGCGAGCTGCGCGAGCGCGTGCTGCAGCCCGGCGAGGTCGGCAACAGCCTCGTGCCGATCGCCGCGCAGACCGGCGCGCGGGACGTCAACGGCATCGCGGCGTTCTCCGCCGACCCCAAGGCCGCGGAGAAGGCGCTGGAGAAGAACGGCTTCCAGGCGGCGTACGTCGTGCAGTACGCCGACCCCGCCACCAGCGCCGTCGTGACGAACGTCGTCACGAAGTTCGCCGCCTCCTCCGGCGCGACCGCCGACCTCACCGCCGACCTGACGTCGTCGGACAGGACAGGGACGCCGTTCTCGGTCACCGGGCTCGGCGACCAGGCGGGCGGCGTACGCGGCAAGCGCGACGACGCCTCCGCCGACGGCACGCTCGTCACCCTGCGCTGGCGGCGCGGCGACACGACGTGGCTGCTCGCGGTGAGCGCGTCCACGCCGGTCGACGAGGCGGGCGTACGCAAGCTCGCCGACCGCCTGATGGAGCGGCTCGCGTCCGGGGCCTAGGCAGGTCGACCCCGGCACGGCGCCACTGGTGAGTCGCGACGTCGCCGTCCACCAGTTCGTGCTCGGCGCGCGTCGCTATTCACCAGTAACCGCGGACTTAGACCTCGAGGGCCTCGTCGCCGTCGTCGTCGGCGTCGGCGGCGTCGATCGACCACTTGAGCTGGAGCTCCACCTCTTCGGTGTCGCCCTCACGCTCGTGCTCGACGCTGAACTCCGCGCGCTTCGGCACGTTGATCCGCTCGCCGGCCACGGAGATGCGGAACGGCTTGCCGCTCTCCAGGGCGTCCGCGAGGCGGCGCAGCTTGGCCGCCGAGTCGGCGGCGGAGTACATCTTCTCTACGTCACGTTCGGCCATGCCGCGGACATTACCCAGCGCGGGCGGTTCCACGTCGTGAGGTCCCGGCGGGGGTCTGCGTCGAGGACGACGAGCCTTGCCGGACCGCCGTGCGCGAGGGTCTCGCGGGTGGCTGCCTTGATCGCGCCGAACGGTCCCAGGCCCGCCTCGGCGAGCCTGCGCAGCTCGCGCGGGTCGGCGCCGGGCCGCGTGCCGGCGTTGCCGAGGTCGGTGCCGTAGACGAGGCGTACGCCGGCGTCGTACAGCGCGTTCGCGTTGGCGGCGGCGCCGTCGCCGAGGGTCTCGATCGTGGAGACCACGGGGATGCCCGCGGCGGCGATGCGCTCGACGCACGCGCGGGAGAGCGGCTCGGCGGGGGTGTGGCAGAGCTCGTCGACGCCGGCGTCGAGAGCGCGTACGACCATCGGCTCGGACAGCGCGTGGGCGGTGACGGCGAGGCCGCGCGCATGCGCCTCGTCGACGATCGCGCTCACGACCTCGGGAGCGGGCACCGGCTGGCCGCCGGCCGGCTCGAGCGCGACCTTGACGACGTCCACGTCGAGCTCTCGCACGGCCTCGCGGGCGTCGTCGGCGTCGCGGACGAAGCGGGCGAAGCCGTCGGCGCCCCACGAGCTGGAGGGGTAGCCGCCGGGCGCCGTCAGGAGCGGTCCAGCGACCTCGACGTCGGGGCCGCGCCACTGCCGCGCGAGGTGCGGCGGCGCGCCGAGGTCGCGGACGGCGAGCACTCCCCCGCGCCGCATCTCCTCGAACGTGCCGAACGCCAGATGGACGTGCGCGTCGTACAGGCCCGGTCCGATCCACCCTGCCGGCTCCGCGTCGCGCGGGACGTCGGGGCCGACGGAGGCGAGGGTGTCGCCGTCGACGACGACGGCGCCGTCGTACGGCTCCGCGTCGCCGCCCTCCCAGACCAGCCCGCGGAACGTCCTCACACCGGCGGCTCGCTCGACATCCACACGAGGATGTCGAGGATGCGCAGCAGCGTGAGGTCGGCGCCGTGCTCCTTCGCGGCCTGCTGCAGCGCGAGGAACTCCTGGCGGTTGTTGGCGAGGTCGCTGCGCATCGAGTGGCAGAGCGCCTGCATGACCTCGACCCACGGGCGGTGGGAGCCGCGGCCGATGGCGCCGGAGATCGTGTACGCGGTCCAGATGCGGGAGTCGTACAGCGGGATCAGGTCGGGGCGCTTGCGGTGCAGCACCTTCGAGACGATCGTGCCGCGCGCGCCTGCCCTGGCGAACACCGGCTCGTCGAGGATCGCGAAGCAGCGCGCGACCGCCGCGATGCCCGCGTCGTCGGTGTCCTCCAGCGCCGTCGGCGGCAGCGCCGCCATGCCCTCGCAGATCGACGGCAGCATCCGCTTGAGGAGCACGAAGCGCGCGTAGTCGACGTGCGCACCGAGGAGGCTGGGCGCGAGCAGGTCGCCGTCGACGAGGTCGGCGGAGCCGTTGGTGACGAGGGTGTCGTACGCGGGGTACGCGTAGGCGCCGTCCGGCTCGACGTAGGCGAGCAGGTGCTCCTCGGGATCTTCGACGTGCAGGGTGCCACCACAGAGCTGCATGTCACCCATCCTGCCGCACCCGCCGCCCCTGGTGACGGCTCCCCGTCACGCAAGCGTTTCCTGCAGCGAACGCCGACATGATGCGTTCCGATGCAGGAAACGCTTGCGCGATGGCGGCAGACGTCGTTGCTTCATCCCGCAGACGGTCAGAACGCCCTGATGTCCACGTCGCTGCCGTCGGGGGCGGCCTCGGTCCCGGAGCCGCTGACGTGGGTTCGTACGTCGATCACCACCCCGTGCCGGACCTCGCGGAACCGGAAGTACGTGCGCGTCGTCACCATGATCCGGCAGAGGTTCACGGCGCGGCCGCTCGGCAGGAACCGCTCGATCGTGCACAGCTGGACGGCGTGGTCCTCCGCCGCGGCCGTGAGGGCGTTCTTCATCTCGGTGGCGACGTCGAGGGCGGGCCTGGGCACGTGCACGCAGCGATTCCGGCTCGGGCACGGCGCGCGCGAGACCGACCCGGCCGGGTCGGGCACAGCGGCGGCGGCGTCGCGCATCATCCGCGCGTGGATGCGGTGCCTCCTGAAGTGCGGGCGTACGAAGAGTGTGAGCACCGCGACGACGACGACGAGCACCGCCGCCAGCAGCGGCGAGTCGAGACGGAGACTCGGAAGCCCGCCCGCCCGGTGCCCGCCCATGGAATTCGTTCTCGGCAGGAAGAGCCCGTGACCGAAGTCAGGCGAGGCAGCCGACGCCGAGGAGCTGCTTGAGGTCGGCCATCAACGACGGCCCGGCCGACACGCGCAGTGAGTCGTCGAGCTTGAGCAGCGTCTTGCGGCTGCCGCTCTGCAGCTCCAGGTGCACCTCGGTCATGCCGGGGTGCTGGCGCAGCACCTCCCGGAGCCGTTCGACCAGCGGCTCGGTGCAGCGCGAGGTGTCCATGCGTACGACCACAGGCCCGCGCGCCGTAGCCACGGACAGGTCCGGGCGCGACACCTCCATCGCGATGAACTTCGCGGTGTCCTCGCGCTTGTCGATGCGGCCCTTGACGACGACGACCTCGTCCTCGGCGAGCATCAGCCCGAACTCGCGGTACGTGTTGGGGAAGAACCACGCCTCGATCGCGCCCTCGAGGTCCTCCAGGACCGCGGTGGCGTACGAGTCGCCCTTCTTGGTCACCTTGCGCGCGATGGTCGACAGCAGGCCGCCGACGGTGCAGATCTTGCCGTCCTCGCCGTCCGCGACGATCTCGGTGATCCGCGCGTCGGTGTGCTGGGAGAGAACGTGCTCCACGCCGAGCAGCGGGTGGTCGGACACGTACAGCGAGAGCATCTCCCGCTCGAAGTTGAGCAGCGTCTTCTTGTCCCACTCGGTGAGCGGGACGGCGATCGCGCCGAGCGGGTCGCCGCCGTCGTCGGCGTCGGCCGCCGCGACCTCCCCGAACAGTGAGAACTGCCCCATCGACTCCGCCCGCTTGGTCTCCATGCACGCGTCGATGGCCGTCGCGTGCACCGCGATGAGCCCGCGCCGCGTGTGCCCCAGCGAGTCGAACGACCCCGCCTTGATGAGCGACTCGACGACGCGCTTGTTGCAGACGAGCCCCTCGACCTTGCGCAGGAAGTCGTGGAAGCCGGTGTAGCGGCCCTTCGACTTGCGGGTGGCGACGACGGAGTTGACGACGTTCTCGCCGACGTTGCGGATCGCGGAGAGGCCGAAGCGGATGTCGGTGCCGCGCGGGGTGAAGTTGAGGTCGGACTCGTTGACGTCGGGCGGCAGCACCTTGATGCCCATGCGCCGGCACTCGTGCAGGTAGAGAGCCGACTGGTCGCGGTTGTCCTTGACGCTCGTCAGGAGGGCGGCCATGTACTCGGCCGGGTAGTGCGCCTTGAGGTACGCCGTCCAGTACGACACGAGGCCGTACCCCGCGGTGTGCGCCTTGTTGAACGCGTAGTCGCTGAACGGGACGAGGATCTCCCACAGCGTCTTGATGGAGTGCTCGGAGTAGCCGTTGCGGCGCATGCCCTCACTGAACGGCACGTACTCCTTGTCGATGATCTCCTTCTTCTTCTTGCCCATGGCGCGGCGCAGCAGGTCGGCTTGCCCGAGCGTGTAGCCGGCGAGCTTCTGCGCGATCGCCATGACCTGCTCCTGGTACACGATCAGGCCGTACGACTCGCCGAGGATCTCCTCGAGGCACTCCTCCAGCTCGGGGTGGATGGGGACGACCTGCTTGCGGCCGTTCTTGCGGTCGGCGTACTCGTTGTGCGCGTTGGCCGCCATGGGGCCGGGGCGATAGAGAGCCAGCACTGCCGAGATGTGCTCGAACGTCGTCGGCTGCATCGAGCGCAGCAGCGAGCGCATCGGCCCGCCTTCGAGCTGGAACACGCCGATCGAGTCGCCGCGGGCCAGCAGCTTGTACGCCTCGGGGTCGTCGAGCCCGAGCTCCTCCAGCACGACGGTCTCGCCGCGGTTGTCCTTGATGTGCTGCAGGCAGTCGTCGAGGACGGTGAGGTTGCGCAGGCCGAGGAAGTCCATCTTGAGCAGGCCGAGCTTCTCGACCGCGCCCATGTCGAACTGCGTGATGACCGCGCCGTCGGCCTCGCGCCGCCAGACGGGGATGGTGTCGGTGAGCGGGTCGCGCGCGATGACGACGCCCGCCGCGTGGACGCCGGCCTGGCGCTTGAGCCCTTCGAGCCCGCGCGCGGTGTCGAGGACCTTCTTGACCTCCGGGTCGGTCTCGTAGACCGACCGCAGCTCCGCGGCCTCCTTGTAGCGGTCGGACTTGCTGTCGAACACGTCCCGCAGCGCCATGTCGCGGCCCATGATCGGCGGCGGCATGAGCTTGGAGATCTTGTCGCCGACGGCGTACGGGAGCCCCAGCACACGCGACGAGTCGCGGATCGCGGCCTTCGCCTTGATGGTGCTGTACGTGATGATCTGCGCGACGCGCTCCTCGCCGTACTTCTCGGTGGCGTAGCGGATCATGTCGGCGCGGCGGCGCTCGTCGAAGTCCAGGTCGATGTCGGGCATCGACACGCGCTCGGGGTTGAGGAACCGCTCGAACACCAGCCCGTGCGCCAGCGGGTCGAGGTCGGTGATCCGCAGGCAGTACGCCACGATGCAGCCCGCCGCCGACCCTCGGCCGGGCCCGACGCGGATGCCGCTCTCCCGCGCGTGCCGGCAGAGGTCGGCGACGATGAGGAAGTACGAGGGGAAGCCCATCTGGTTGATGACGCCGACCTCGAACTCGACCTGGCGGCGTACGTCCTCCGAGGGGTTGTCGCCGTACCGCTCGCGCATCCCGCGCTCGACCTCCGCGCGGAACCACGACACCTCGTCGTGCCCCTCCGGCACGTCGAAGCGCGGCAGCAGGTAGCCCTCGGTCTCGAGGCTGACGGCGCAGCGCTCGGCGATGAGCAGCGTGTTGTCGCAGGCCTCGGGGAAGTCGCGCCAGACGTGGCGCATCTCCTCGGGGCTCTTGAGGTAGAAGTCGTCGGTGTCGAACTTGAAGCGGTTCGGGTCGGCGATCGTCGAGCCGGTCTGCACGCAGAGCAGGACCTCGTGCGCGACGGAGTCCTCCTTGCGCGTGTAGTGGAGGTCGTTGGTCGCGAGCAGCGGAAGGCCGAGCTCCTTGGCGATCTTGATCAGGTCGCCCATGGTGCGGGTCTCGATGTCGAGCCCGTGGCTCATGAGCTCCACGTAGAAGTTGTCGCGGCCGAAGATGTCGGCGTAGTCGCTCATCGACTGCTTCGCGGCGTCGTAGCGGCCCTGCTGGAGCAGCCGGTTGACCTCGCCGGAGGGGCAGCCGCTCGTCGCGACGAGGCCCTTCGCGTGCTCGGCGAGGATCTCGCGGTCCATCCGCGGCTTGTAGTAGTAGCCCTCGAGGCTGGCGCGGGACGCGAGCTTCGTGAGGTTGGCGTAGCCCTCGTCGGAGGTCGCCAGGATCGTCATGTGGGTGTACTTGTCGCCCTTGGCGTCGGGCTGGCCGGTGCCGCCGAGGCCGACCATGGTCTTGTCGCGGCGGTCGCCGGGGGCCAGGTACGCCTCGATGCCGATGATCGGCTTGACGCCGTGCGCCTTGGCCTGGCTGTAGAACTCGTACGCCCCGTAGAGGTTGCCGTGGTCGGTGCAGGCCAGCGCCGGCATGCCCATGCGCGCGGCCTCGGAGAAGAGGTCCTTGACCCGCGCGGCGCCGTCGAGCATCGAGTACTCGGTGTGGACGTGCAGGTGCACGAACGAGTCGGCCACGGGGTGCGGAACACTCCTTTCGCGCGCTGGGATCGACCCGTCGAGGGGTCGTTGCTCAGGCGCGGGGGAAGGCGTGCCGGGCCCGTCCTTTCTAACACGCGGCCTGGCGTACGGAGGGGGAACGACGCGGCCGGGTCGCGCGTGCCGGCGCCGCGCGGCGCGCGCCCGAACTCGTGATCCTGGCGACGTCGATGTCGCCCGGGCAGCACGAACGCCGCCAAGATCACGAAAAGTGGGGGGCGGGGGCGGCGCTACGCCCCGCGGTTGCCGCCGGTGACGACCCGCTTGTCCTCCGGCAGCAGGGCCGTGAACGTGAAGTCCTCCACCTTGGCGTCGACGTTGCTGACGTCGATCGCGCGGATCGCGGTGAGGTTGAGCGCGTCGGTGAGCAGGCGGAGGCGGGCGCGGACGACGACGCCGTAGATGCACGCGCAGGGGCCGCGGAGGAGCTTGACCTCGCGGTCGGCGATGGCGGCGTTGCGGAGGTCCTCGGCCTTCTGCGCGGGGTCGTTCTCGATGGTGGCGGCGACCTTGCGCAGCTCCTTCGCCTCGGCGTCGCGCTCGGCGGCGAGGCGGCGGAACTCCCGCTTGGTGTCCGCCACGACGTCCTGGACGGCCGCCTCCTTGATCGGGCCCTCGGGGAGCGGCAGCGGGACGCGGTAGAGGATCCGGTGCACCTGGAGCGTGCCGACGGCCTCGGCGACCTGTTCCGGGGTGCGGTAGCCCGCGAACGACACCACCGCCACGACCGTCCCGTCGGGGCTGCCCGGCATCGCCGTGCGCAACCTGGTCTGGGTGGTCTTGACGTAGTCGCTGACGCGCTCGCCGAGGTCGGGGCCGAGCGTGCCGTCGTCGGGGATCGTCTCCTCGCCGGGCGCCGGAGACTCGGCGGCCTGCCCCGGGGGCCTGGCCGGGTCGTGGCGTACGCGCCACGTGATGCCGTTGGTCAGCAGCAGGGCGCCGATGAGCAGGGCACCGAGCTGGGGTACGTCACGGAGCAGCGCCAGCGGCCCCGCCGCGGTCCAGCGGTCGTCGACCCGGCGCAGCCGCAGGATGACCGGCAGCGGGCCTGTCGGCTCCGGCGCCTTCGGGAACAGCCGCGCGACCCTGTCCAGCGCCTCCGCCACGCGCGGGACGATCTTGTCGTCGAGGTCGCGGAGGCCGCTCATGCCTCGTCCCGGAGCGTGTCGAGGGCGACCTGGAGGTCGGGGGCGTAGGCGCTGTCGAACGCCACCCGCCGCCCGTCCCCCGGGTGGTCGAACGCCAGGTGCACCGCGTGCAGCCACTGGCGCGTGAGGTTGAGCCGCTGCGCGAGGGTCGGGTCGGCGCCGTACTGGAGGTCGCCCACGCACGGGTGCCGCAGGGCCGCGAAGTGCACGCGGATCTGGTGCGTACGTCCCGTCTCCAGCCTGATCGCCACGAGCGACGCGGCGCGGAACGCCTCCTCCGTCTCGTAGTGCGTCACCGAGTCGCGGCCGCCCGCGACGACGGCGAACCGGTACGGGTGCGTCGGGTGCCGGTCGATCGGCGCGTCGATGGTGCCGTCGGTCGGGTCGGGGCGGCCCTGGACGAGCGCGTGGTAGCGCTTGTCGACGCGGCGTTCGCGGAAGTCGTCCTTGAGGGCGGAGTACGCCCGCTCGGACTTCGCGACGACCATGAGGCCGCTGGTGCCGGCGTCGAGGCGGTGCACGATCCCCTGCCGCTCGGCGGGACCGTGGACGGAGAGGCGGTGGCCCGCGGCGAGGAGGCCGCCGACGACGGTGGGGCCGTTGTAGCCGGGGCTGGGGTGCGCGGCGACGCCCGCGGGCTTGTCGACGACGAGCACGTCGTCGTCCTCGTGGAGGACGTTCAGGCCCTCGACCGGGACCGGGTTGGGGGCCGGCGGCGCGGGCGGGGCGGGCAGCTCGACGTCGAGCCAGGCGCCGCCCTTCACCTTGTCGGAGCCCTTGCGGACGACGCCGTCGACGGTGGCGTGACCGTTGTCGACGATGTCGGCGGCGACGTTGCGCGACACGCCGAACAGCCGCGCGATGGCGGCGTCCACTCTGAGCCCGTCCAGCCCTTCCGGGACCGGGAGCGTCCGGCGATCGGTCACGGCTCAGTATTGCCCGACGGCGTCATCTCGACGCCGCGGAACGACAGCAGCAGCGCCACCGCGGCGCCCGTGACGATCGCCATGTCGGCGACGTTGAAGACCGGCCAGACGGACTCGCCGTTCCAGTGCAGGTCGATGAAGTCCACGACGTGCCCGCGGAACGGCCCCGGACTGCGGAACAGCCGGTCGGCCAGGTTGCCGAGCGCGCCGCCGAGCAGCAGCCCGAGCGCGGCGCCCCAGGGTGTGCTCACCAGACGTCGCGCCGTACGGACGATCACCACGACGATCCCCACGCTGATCGCCGTGAACAGCACCGTCGCGCCCCCCGCGATGCTGAACGCCGCCCCCGGGTTGCGGGTCTCGTGCAGCACGACGAGGCCGCCCAGCGTCTCGATCGAGCGCGGCGAGAGGCTCTCCACCGCCCAGAGCTTCGTCGCGAGGTCCGCGGCGAGGATCGCGGCCGCGGCGGCCGCGAGGACCCGGATGGGGCGGGTCAGCGGCGTTCCTCGCGCTGCTTGCAGGTGACGCAGAGGGTCGCGGCGGGGCGGGCCATGAGACGGGCCTTGGCGATGGCGTTGCCGCAGATCTCGCAGGCGCCGTAGGTGCCGTTGGCGACGCGTTCGAGCGCGCGGTCGACCTGGGCGAGGAGGTCGCGGCTGTTGTTGGCGAGCGACATCTCGTGCTCGCGTTCGAACGTCTTCGTCCCCGCGTCGGCCTGGTCGTCGCCTGCGCCCTCGCCGCCGCCCTCGGCCTGGATCTTCGCCCAGGTCGACTCGGCTTCGTCGATCTCGGCGCGCAGCTCGTTGCGCTGGGCCTCGAGGTCCTTGCGTACGGCGTTGAGCTCCGACTTGGACCACTTCTCGGCCGGCTTGGCCGGAGGCGTGGCCTTGGCCGCGGGCTTGACGGGCGCCTTGGCCGCCGGGGGCGGAGGCGGCGGGGCGGCGGGGGCCTTGGTGGCCTTCGCGGCGGCCTTGACGGGCGGGGCGGGCGGGGCGGGCGGGGCGGGCGGGGCGGCCTTGGCCGGCTTCGCGGGGGCGGTCTTGGCCGGGGCAGCCTTGGCGGCGGTCTTCG